>NZ_JBVJCT010000032.1:0-50491 GCF_055588305.1 Streptomyces sp. NPDC042002
TCCCCCCCCCGACGGGCGTTTTTGCCTCCCCCCCCCCCCCCCCCCCCCCCCCCCCCCCCCCCCCCCCCCCCCCGGACCTGCGCGGATCGGCCGCCCGGGGCGTCGGCGAGGTGAGGCCCGCGTGCACTCGCGCCTCCTGAATTCCCCCACTTCCCCAGGGACAGTGGGGGAGGCACGACTGCTCACGGGCCGCGCGTACTCGTCCGGCACCCACGAGACGCCGGTGTCGCACGCGTCTCAGGCGACGGCCGCCCCGACCACCTCCGGAATCCGGAAGGGTTTGCCGCATCCTCCGCACACGATCGGCGCCTGCGCGAGGACCGACGGGACCACGCGCACATTGCGCCCGCAGTCACAGACGGCCTTGACGCGGACGCCTCCCCCGGAGGAGCCGTGGCGGGCGGCCGGCCCGCGGAACGAGCGGGCGGTGTCCGCGGACGTGGCGGCCGTGTGGGCCTTCAGCGCCCGCTGGAGCCGCTCGATGGTCGGGCGGTAGCGGCGCTTCGCCTCGGGGTTGAGCGTGACCAGCGAGAAGCCACTGCTGGGATGCGGCTCCTCGGGGTGGTCGAGGCCCAGCTCCTCGGCGATCGCGAGGAATCTGCGGTTGTGATACCGGCCGGCGCGCGAGGTGTCGCGGACTCCGCGGGCGGCGGCGATGCCGTGGACTGCTTCGTGAAGCAGTCGTTCGAAGGAGAGCTCGTGTCCGCAGGCGGACGACGATTCTCCGATCAGGGACTCTGGCGCGGCAAGATCGGGCAGTTCGGGGTGGTGCCGCTGAATGTCGGCCCACGCCCCTGCCAGCTCTGCGGCGAGAACAGGTGGTGTCGTGCTCACGTAATGAGAACGAGCGGAGGTGCCCCTGTGTTCCTATTCCGGGGCATCCCAAATAATTTGCACGTACCCGTCAGTTGCCACTGATGCGTCCTGACGAGGGCGGGTGCGCTGATCTGCGGAGAAGCATCACAGCTCATACCAAGGCGGTACGTAGGCACACGTACGCCCCGGCGCGTAGACGGAATCCGCACACCGGGGCACCTGTGGTCGGCGGATGCGCAAGAGGTGTTTCGGCCGCCCTCGCGTCCCACTCAGTAGGCGCGGGCGACGACGGCGACGTTACCGGGTGCGTCGTCGGCGTCCGGCACCGACCCGTCCTCGGCGACCAGACACCGTACGGTCACCGCGTGCTCGGCGAGCCGGGCCTCGCCCTCTTCGCCGAGGTCGGCCCAGGGAATGCGCGCCCAGCCGCCCGCGACGGCGGCCTCCACGGCCGCGTCGATCGTCGACACGTCCGACGTACGGGACTCGCGGCGCTCACGCGACTGCCGCAGGAGCAGCGCCTGGTCCTCTTCGAGGAGCGCGGGGAGCAGGGCCGCCAGTGCGTCGACGGCCACGGGCTCCTTGCCTCCGGGGATCCGGCGGACCAGCATCGCCGTGCCGTTCTCCAGGTCACGGGGGCCGACCTCGACGCGTACGGGGACGCCCTTGAGCTCCCAGTCGACGGCGCGGCGCCCGAAGGGGGTGTCCGTACGGTCGTCGACCTGGACCCTTGCACCCGCCGCCTTCAGCCGGTCGCCGATCTCGCGGACCTTGGCCAGAACCGCCTCGTCCCCCTTGATCGCGAGGACGACGACCTGTACCGGGGCGAGCCGGGGCGGCACCCGCAACCCACTGTCATCGCCGTGCGACATGATCAGGCCACCCACCATGCGGGTCGAGGACCCCCAGGAGGTCTGCCAGACGAGCTCCTGCTTCCCGGCCTTGGACAGGTACCGGGTGTTGAACGCCTTCGCGAAGTTCTGCCCCAGCTCGTGGCTGGTGCCCATCTGGAGCGCCTTGCCGTCGCCCATCATGGCTTCGAGCGTGAGGGTGTTGATGGCGCCCGCGAACCGCTCGCTCGCCGTCTTCCGGCCAAGGACGACATCGATGCCGAGGATGTCGGTCATGAAGTCGGCGTACACCTCCTTGTGGATGTGCGCCGCGTAGTCGCGGGCGTCCTCGTAGGTGGCGTGCGCGGTGTGGCCCTCCTGCCAGAGGAATTCGGTCGTCCGCAGGAACACCCGCGGGCGCATCTCCCAACGGACCACGTTCGCCCACTGGTTGATCAGCAGCGGCAGATCGCGGTAGCTCTGGACCCACTTGGAGAAGTACTCGTTGACGATCGTCTCGGAGGTGGGGCGGACGACGACCGGCTCCTCCAGCTCCTTGCCGCCGCCGTGCGTGACGACCGCGAGTTCGGGCGCGAAGCCCTCGACGTGCTCGGCCTCCCGGGTCAGGTACGACTGCGGGATGAACAGCGGGAAGTACGCGTTCTGGGCACCCGCTTCCTTGATGCGGGCGTCCATCTCCTGCTGCATCCGCTCCCACAGCCCGTACCCGTACGGCCGGATGACCATGGTGCCGCGCACCGGCCCGTTGTCGGCGAGCTCGGCCTTGTTGATCAAGTCCTGGTACCAGCGCGGGAAATCGTCCGCCTGGGGCGTGAGAACGGGTGCCTTTGCCATGCGGGTGATGGTACGGGCCCACGTTGCCGGTATGTGAATTCTCGCGCCCTTTGCGGCTGGGGCACAAACGGGGCCCCGCAAACCCTGGACGGCACGTCGAGCGGGGAGTTACCTGACATACGGGGGGAGTGCGGGCCTCGTGCGCGGGGGCGGAGGACAAGGGGGCCCGGCGGCAACTCTCGGCGGATTGGGGCACTTTCGATGACACCTACGCTCGTGCGGCAGCACCTTCCTCATGCGGGCCCATCGCCCCGCGCGGACCGGGGTGCACGCGCGCGTGACTGGGCCGAGATCCAGGAGCGGATGCTGGTACCGCTCCACGAGGCCGTCTACGAGCGACTCGAAGTGGGCGGCGGGACACGGCTGCTCGGGCTCGGCTGCGGGACGGGGCTCGCCCTGTTGACGGCGGCCTCCCGCGGCGCCGCCGTCACGGGTGTCGACTCCTCGTCACCCGAACGGCTGGCCCTCGCGAGAGAACGTCTGCTGCCGCAGGGACGGGACACGCGCCCGCGCGCCGAGACCAGGCTCGTCGCCGGCTCTCCCGGGGACGCGGCCGTCGCGGGAGGGTCGGCGTACAACCTGGTGACCGCGTTCGAGCCGATCGGCTGCGTGGCCGGCGACTCCGAAGGGCTCGCTTCGCTCCTCGCGGCGGCGGCGCCGCTGACCGACCGGGGAACGCCCGTGGTGCTGGTCGGGTGGGGGCCGCCGGAGCGGTGCAGCACCTCGGCCGTGCTGCGGGTCGCCACCAAGCTGGCCGATCCCCTGCGCGGCGCGGCGAGCTGGCGTGCCGCCCGCCGGGACGACCTGGAGGAGGTCGCCGAGCGGGCCGGGCTGCGGCCGGACGGCTCGGGCCGGGTGGCCTGCCCGTTCGGCTACGCCGATGTGGACAGCGCCGTGCGCGGGCTGCTCTCCACGGGCCTCTTCGACGCCGCGGTCGACGCCACCGATCAGGCCCAGGTCGACAAGGAAGTGGCCGAGGCGCTGCATCCTCATCTGCGGCGGGACGGAACGGTCTGGATGCCGAACGTGTTCCGGTATCTGATCGCCCGTACGGCCTGAGGACCCCCGCGGCGCGAGGACGGCATGCGGACACGGTACTGAAGACGGACCGCCGAAGACGGACCGCTGAGGACGCGCTGCTGAAGGCGGACTCTGGGGACGGACTGTTGAGGAGGGCCGCCTGAGGTCGGGCCGGGCGTTCACACCTCCTTCGCCGCCCGGGGCACCCCGGCGATCCGGTACGCCTCCGCCTCCTCCAGCGTCTCGTTCGCGAGGAGCGCCTCGGCCAGGGCGTCCAGTTGTCCTCGGTGGTCGCGGAGTTTCTGGCAGGCCTCCTCGTAGCACTCGTCGACGATGCGGCGCATCTCGTGGTCGATCGAGTCGAGGGTGCCCGGAGCCGCCGCGAGGCCGTAGGCCTGCTGGGCGTCGTTGGGCAGCGCGGACAGCCTGCCCACCCGTTCGCTCATGCCCCAGCGGGCCACCATGCCGCGGGCGAGGTTCGTGACCTGTTCCAGGTCGTTCTCCGAGCCCGTGGTGATGACGTCGTAGACGACGTGCTCGGCGGCCATGCCGCCGAGGGCGCCGATGATCCGGCCGCGCAGATACTCCTCGGTGTACGCGTACCGGTCCGCGTCCGGCGTCGAGAGGGTGACGCCGAGGGCTCGGCCGCGCGGGACGATGGTGATCTTGCGGACCGGGTCGGCGCCGGGCCGCAGCATCCCGAGGAGGGCGTGGCCGCTCTCGTGGTACGCGGTGCGGCGGCGTTCCTCGTAGGGCATGACCAGCGAGCGTTCGGCGCCGAGCTGGACCTTTTCGAGCGCTTCGGAGAGGTCGCCCTGTGTCACCTCGTCCTGCTTGCGCTTGACGGCCAGGAGGGCCGCCTCGTTCGCGAGGTTGGCGAGGTCGGCGCCGGTCATGCCCGGGGTCGACCGGGCCACCTGGGTCAGGTCCACGCCGGGGGCGAGCGGGATGTCGCGGGTGTGGATCTCCAGGATCGCCTCTCGGCCGCCGCGGTCGGGGGGCGAGACGTTGACGACGCGGTCGAAGCGGCCGGGGCGGGTGAGCGCCGGGTCCAGGATGTCCGCGCGGTTGGTGGCGGCGATGACGATGACGCCCTCCGAACCGGAGAAGCCGTCCATCTCGGTGAGGATCTGGTTCAGTGTCTGCTCGCGCTCGTCGTGACCGCCCATGGCGGAGCCGCCCGACCGCGACCGTCCGATGGTGTCGATCTCGTCGATGAAGATGATGGACGGGGCCACTTTGCGGGCCTCGGCGAACAGTTCACGCACGCGCGAGGCGCCGACGCCCACGATCATCTCGATGAACTCGGAGGCGGAGGCGGAGAAGAACGGGACCCCCGCCTCCCCCGCGACCGCCCGCGCGAGCAGGGTCTTTCCGGTGCCCGGCGGGCCCGCCAGCAGCACACCGCGCGGCATCTTCGCGCCCATCCTGCGGTACGCGTCGGGGTTCTTGAGGAAGTCCACGACATCGTTGAGCTCACCGGCGACCTCGTCGATGCCGGCCACGTCCGCGAACGTCGTGCGCTTGCCGCCGGGCACGAGTTCGACCGGCTTCGGAGGCGTCTTGCGGCCGAGCATGCCGCCGGCGCCGCCCATACCCGAGCCCATCCGCCGGGCGATGAAGATCCACAGGACGACGAGCAGGGCCATCGGGGCGAGCGAGATCAGCAGGTTGAAGAGGAAGCTGCGCTCCTGGACGACCGGCGAGGCGGTCACCGTGACGTCGTGCTTCTGCAGGTTCTCCCAGAGCTTGTCGTCCGCGAAGACCGGGCGCTGGGTCTTGAACTTGGTGTACTTCCCGTCGCCGTCGGGGTTCTCCTGGGAGTTCTTGAGCTGCCCCTGGATCGCGTCGCCCTTGGAGTAGATCTTGGAGACGTTGCCGTCGCCGACCTGCCTGCTGAACTCCGTGTACGAGATCGTCGGCTCGTTGCCCTGGTTGTAGAAGGACAGCACCAGGTTGGCGACCAGGAACACGATGAGCGCGGCCAGGGCCAGGCTCCACCAGCCGCCCGGCAGCTTTCGCCGGCCGCCCGACGGCGGGGTCGGCTCGGGCGGCGTGCCCTCGGTACGCCACGGCTGATCAGGTGCCTTGCGCGGCGGCACGGCATTGCTCATAAGGGGACGTTACGTCAGATGGTGGACACCGGCACCCGCACCCATGCCGCTGGGGGCGCCCCTCGCGGTGAGGGGCGCCCCCAGTGGGCGTCACGAAAGGCGCTCCCGTACGGGACGGGAGGTCAGCCCATGAACTTCTTGAACTCGTCCGGCAGCTCGAAGTCCTCCTGGGCGCCCTGCTGCGGGAGACCGAAGGCGTTGCCGCCCTGCGCGCCGGCCTCGCGGCGAGCGGCCTCCTCTTCCTCCTGGAGCTTGCGCTTCATCGGGTTGCCGGAGCGCTGCTTGCCCTTGGCCTGCTTCTGCTTCTTCTTGGCGCGGCCGGGGCCGCCGCCCATCCCCGGCATCCCGGGCATGCCCGGGATCCCGCCGCCCTGGGCCATGCGGGACATCATCTTGCGGGCCTCGAAGAAGCGCTCGACCAGGCCCTTGACCGCGCTGACCTCGACGCCGGAGCCCTTGGCGATACGGGCACGGCGCGAGCCGTTGATGATCGTCGGCTCCTGGCGCTCGGCCGGGGTCATCGACTTGATGATGGCGGCCGTACGGTCGACGTCGCGCTCGTCGAGGTTGTTGATCTGGTCCTTGATCTGGCCCATGCCCGGGAGCATGCCGAGCAGCTTGCTGATGCTGCCCATCTTCCTGACCTGCTCCATCTGGGACAGGAAGTCGTCCAGGGTGAAGTCCTGGCCCTTCTTGGACGCCAGCTTGGAGGCCATCTTCTCGGCCTCTTCTTGGCTGAACGTCTTCTCCGCCTGCTCGATCAGGGTGAGGAGGTCACCCATGTCGAGGATGCGGGAGGCCATCCGGTCCGGGTGGAAGGCGTCGAAGTCGTCGAGCTTCTCGCCGTTCGACGCGAACATGATCGGCTTGCCGGTGACCGAGGCGATCGACAGGGCCGCGCCACCGCGGGCGTCACCGTCGAGCTTGGAGAGCACCACGCCGTCGAAGCCGACGCCGTCGCGGAAGGACTCGGCCGTGTTGACCGCGTCCTGGCCGATCATCGCGTCGACGACGAAGAGGATCTCGTCGGGGCTGACGGCGTCGCGGATGTCCGCGGCCTGCCGCATCAGCTCCTGGTCGATACCGAGGCGGCCGGCGGTGTCCACGATCACGATGTCGTGGACCTTGGTCTTCGCGAACTCCATGGAGTCCTTGGCGACCTTGACCGGGTCGCCGACGCCGTTGCCCGGCTCGGGGGCGTAGACGGCGACACCCGCGCGCTGGGCGACGACGCTGAGCTGGTTCACCGCGTTCGGGCGCTGGAGGTCGGCGGCGACGAGGAGCGGGGAGTGGCCCTGGTCCTTGAGCCACTTGCCGAGCTTTCCGGCGAGCGTGGTCTTGCCCGCGCCCTGGAGACCCGCGAGCATGATCACGGTGGGCGGGTTCTTGGCGAACCGGAGGCGGCGCGTCTCACCACCGAGGATCGTGACGAGCTCGTCGTTCACGATCTTCAGGACCTGCTGGGCCGGGTTCAGGGCCTTGGAGACCTCGGAACCGAGGGCGCGTTCCTTGACGTTCTTGATGAACGTGCGGACGACCGGGAGGGCGACGTCCGCTTCGAGAAGCGCGATGCGGATTTCCCGGGCCGTGGCGTCGATGTCCGCCTCACTGAGGCGCCCCTTGCCGCGGAGGTTTTTGAACGTCGCGCTGAGGCGGTCGGAGAGGGTATCGAACACGGTGGCTTCGGTCCTCGGAGTCGGGGGCGTTTTGGGCTGCCCTCCAGGGTATCCGGCCCGGCAAGCGAATCGTCCCCGCCCGCCGCATTCGACGGGCGGGGACGGAAGCAGCGGAGCCCGGCGGCGGCGGGGAGCGGGGCTGGAAACTCTCCCGGACCGGCTTTCGCCGGCCGGATCACGCCCGCGGTGCGGGGATCGTCTGTCCGCTCACCGCGCAAAACGAGGGCGGGGTCACCCCCTCAGCATCTCCTCCAGGGCGCGCGCCAGTGAGGCCGCCTCCTCGCCCGGCAGCGGCGCGCCCTTGGTGCCCGTCACGTAGAAGGCGTCCACGGCGTTCGCGCCGAGGGTGGAGACGTGCATGCTCCGGACCCGGACGTGCGCGTCCTCCAGGGCCCGCCCGATGCGGTGCAGCAGGCCCGGGGCGTCGTGGGCGCGGACCTCGATGACCGTGGCGTGGCGCGAGGCGGCCGGGGCGACCGTCACACGGGGCGGCGGCGCGATCGTTCCGCGGCGGCGCGGGTAGGCGGCGTCGCGTTCGGCGAGGCGCGCGGTGATGTCGAGGGAGCCGTCGAGGGCGCGTACGAGGTCGGCGCGCAGGCGGGCGGCCTGGGGCAGGGAGCCGTACTCGGCGGCGACCCGCCAGTTGAGCAGCAGGACCGAGCCCTCGACCCCGTCGGGCAGGTCCAGGGCGCGCAGCTCGGCGGTGCGGACGGTCAGCCGGTGCATGGCGAGGACGCCGGCCACCGAGGGGAGCACGCCGGGCTGGTCCGGGACCGCGATGAGGAGTTCCACACCGAGCGGCTCCGGGTCCTCCGGGACGGTGGCGGGCTCGGCGTCGGTGTCGACCGGTTCCGTCTGCGCGCGCAGGGCCAGGACGGGCCCGCCCGTGCGGCAGGCCTCGATCGCGAGCCGTTCCTGCTCGGCGGTCGGCGCGGCGGCCTCGGGCTCCTCGGGGACGTCCCCGGCGAGGACGGCCGAGACCCGTTTGACCAGGTCGGCGACGAGGGAGCCGCGCCAGGAGGACCAGGCGGCGGGCCCGGTGGCCAGCGCGTCCGCCTCGGTGAGCGCGTGCAGCAGTTCCAGGGTGCCCTGTGATCCGACGGCCTCGGCGACCGAGCGGACGGTGGCCGGGTCCTCCAGGTCACGCCGGGTCGCGGTGTCGATCAGCAGCAGATGGTGGCGTACGAGGGTGGCGAGCACCGCCACCTCCGTACGGTCGAAGCCGATGCGGGCGGCCACGTCGCGGGCGATGATCTCGCCCGCCACGGAGTGGTCGCCGGGCCAGCCCTTGCCGATGTCGTGCAGCAGGGAGGCGACGAGGAGGAGGTCGGGTCGGCCGACGCGGCGGGTCAGTTCGGAGGCCCGGACGGCCGTCTCGATGAGGTGCCGGTCGACGGTCCAGATGTGCACGGCGTTGCGCTGCGGCCGGCAGCGCACCCGCTCCCAGTCGGGCAGCAGCCGGGTGATCAGCCCTTCCGCCTCCAGTGCCTCCCAGACCTCGATGGTCGGGCGGCCCGAGCCGAGCAGTGTGACGAGTTGTTGGCGGGCCTCGGCGGGCCAGGGTGTGGGGAGGGGGCGCGCGACGGCGGCCATGCGCCGTACGGCGTGCAGCGACAGGGGGAGATCGGCTTGCGCGGCCGCGGCGGCCGCGCGGAGCGGGAGCACGGGGTCGCGTTCGGGCCGCGCGGTGCGGGCGAGCCCGACCTCGCCGTCCTGTTCGACCACGCCCTCGGCGAGGGGGGACCGCTCGGCGGCCGGCTTGCCGCCGCCCAGCATGGCGCGCAGCCGCGGCCGTACGGCGCGCGACCGCAGGACGCGTCCCACCTCGCGCCAGGTGACGTCACTGGCGTACGACACGACGCGCGCGGCCTCGTAGACCTGGCGCAGCAGTGTGTCGGCGTCCAGCAGTCCGAGTTCGGCGGCGACCTGGTCCTGTTCCTGGAGGGCGAGGCGGTCGGTGGCGCGCCCGGTGGCGAGGTGCAGGGCGTCACGGACGTCCAGGAGTCTGCGGCGGGCGTCGGAGAGGCCCTCGCGGGGTGCGTCGGCGAGCCAGGACGCGGCGACGGCGCGCAGCGCGGTGGCGTCGCGCAGTCCGCCGCGGGCTTCCTTCAGGTCCGGTTCGAGGAGGTACTGGAGTTCGCCCTGGCGTTCCGCGCGCTCCGCGCACAGCTCCTGGAGTTCGGGCAGCCGTTTCGGCGCCTGGTTGCGCCAGTCGGCGAGGACGGCCGTACGCAATCCGGCGGTGAGGCCGAGGTCGCCCGCGAGGTGGCGGGCGTCGAGGAGACCGAGCTGGACCTTGAGGTCGTCGGCGGCGGTCTTGCGCGCCTCGGCCGGCGTACGGACCGAGTGGTCGAGGTCGAGGCCCAGGTCCCAGACGGGGTACCAGATGCGGTCGGCGAGGGCGGCGACGGCGCCGGAGTCACCGCCGTCGTGCAGGAGGAGCAGGTCGAGGTCGCTGCGGGGGGAGAGCTCACCGCGGCCGTAGCCGCCGACGGCGACGAGGGAGACTCCGCGCAGGCCCTCGGATCCGGCGGTGAACAGACCGGTCAGCCAGTCGTCCGTCAGTTCGGCGAGGGCGGCACGGCGCGGCGGCCCGGACCGCGCCCCCTCTTGGAGGAGGCGCAGCCGGGCCGCCGCATAGCCGCTGGGTCCCGAGTCCTCTGCTTCCACTCGCGTGTCCGTACTCGTCACCCAGCGACTCCTGTCTTTCCTCTGGCGGGCCGGTCCGGTCAGAGCGCGTCCGGGCCGCGCTCGCCGGTCCGGACCCGGACGGCCGTATCGACCGGGATGGACCACACCTTGCCGTCACCGATCTTGCCGGTTCGGGCCGCCTTCACGACGATGTCGATGAGCTGTTCGGCGTCGTCGTCCTCGACCAGCACCTCTATGCGGATCTTGGGGACGAGGTCGACGGTGTACTCGGCACCGCGGTAGACCTCGGTGTGTCCCCGCTGCCGACCGTAGCCGCTCGCTTCGGTGACCGTCAGTCCGTGAACCCCGAAGGCCTGCAGGGCCTCCTTGATCTCGTCGAGCCGGTGAGGCTTCACGACGGCGGTGATGAGCTTCATGCGTCCACCTTCTTGGCATCCGCGTCGGCCGGGACGGTCGCGGCGGTCCGTGCGGTGCCGCCGCCGGCACCGCTGAAGTCGTATGCGGTCTCGGCGTGCTGGGCCTGGTCGATGCCGGAGATCTCCTCGTCCTCGGTGACCCTCATGCCCATCGTCTTGTCGATGAGGAAGGCGAGGATGGCGGAGACGACCAGGGAGTAACCGAGGACGGCGAAGACCGCGGCGCACTGCTTCCAGAACTGGGTCAGGCCGCCGCCGTAGAAGAGGCCCTCGGCCGTGGACTGGCCCTTGCCGCTGGCGAAGAAGCCGATCAGCAGGGAGCCGATGACACCGCCGACGAGGTGGACACCGACGACGTCCAGGGAGTCGTCGTAGCCGAACCGGTACTTCAGGCCCACGGCCATGGCGCACAGGACACCGGCGATGGCGCCGACGGCGATCGCGCCGAGCGGGGAGACACAGCCACCGGACGGGGTGATGGCGACCAGACCGGCGACCGCGCCGGAGGCGGCGCCCAGCGTGGTGAACGCGCCGTGCCGGATCTTCTCGTAGATGAGCCAGGCCAGCATGGCGGCCGCGGTGGCGACCTGCGTGTTGACGAACATCAGCGCGCCGACGCCGTCGTCGTTGCCGAGCCACGAGCCGGCGTTGAATCCGAACCAGCCGAACCACAGCAGGCCGGAGCCGAGCATCACCAGCGGAAGGCTGTGCGGACGCATCGGGTCCTTCTTGAAACCGACGCGCTTACCGATGACCAGGATCACGCCGAGCGCCGCGGCGCCCGCGTTGATGTGGACCGCCGTACCACCGGCGAAGTCGATCACACCGAGGTCGAAGGCCCAGCCGCCCGTGCCCCACACCCAGTGGGCGACCGGGAAGTAGACGAGCGTGGCCCACAGTGTGATGAAGAGCGACCACGCCGTGAACTTCACGCGGTCGGCGAGAGCACCGCTTATCAGCGCGGGGGTGATGATGGCGAACATCATCTGGAAGACCATGAACACGAACACCGGGATGGTGTAGCCGGGCCAGAGCTGCGTCAGGCCGATGTCGCTCAGGCCGACCCAGTGCGAGTCCCAGCCGATGAACGATCCCTTGTCGGTGCCGAAGGCGAGAGAGAAGCCGTACAGCACCCACAGGATGGTGATGATCCCGATGCTGATGAAGCTCATCATCAGCATGTTGAGGGTGCTCTTGACGCGGACCATGCCTCCGTAGAAGAAGGCGAGTCCGGGCGTCATGATGAGCACCAGGGCGGAACAGATGAGCATGAACCCTGTGTTGGCGGCAGACAGCTTGGGTGCCTCTGCGGCAAGGGTGATGGCTGGTGCCATCGGCGTCTCCTCGTCGTTGGTACGGCCCCGTGCGGGCGAAGCCTGAGTGGTCGTGAGGGGTGGGCCGGTTATGCGCCATGAGATTGACGCAGCGCCGTTTCCGTGGAAGCCCCTCGATGTTTCGCACCAGTGACGAAGGCGCTCTGTGTGTTACGCATTCATGAACTGCCGGATTGCGGTCGAATCGATCGTTATCGTGACGCAATCTCCGGCGGCGCGCTCGCGGCCTCTTCGACGAGGACGGCGGCGACCATGGTGTGCGGCGTCCGCGCGGTGACCAGCCATGTCCGCGGGAGCTGGGCCGGCCGCGGCCGCATACAGCGGAACCGGCCACGGCTGGTCGTCCGATGACCTGGCATGGGGGAGCCGAGTCGGGCAGTTCGGGACGACCGGCCGCAGCCGGGGTACTGGGCGGGGCCGCCTGGGCGGCCGGGAATCAGACCGCCTCAGCGGTCTCGGGGAGGTCGACGGCCAGCTGGTCGGTGAGGTCGATGACCTCGGCGAGGTCCCCGAAGTCACGGACCGCGGTGTCGACCGTCTTTCGGATACGAGTGTTGACGCGCTCCGAGCGCACCTTCTTGCCGATCCTCAGCGCTTCCTTGGCCAGGACCGCACTCCGCTCGGGCTCACGCTGGAGAAGGTGCACGGTGGCCATGCCGATGAGGTTGAGTGCGTACGAACGCTGGTGCTCGGAATCCTTGCCGAAACGGTCGACCGCCTGCTGCATCAGAGGCTCGGCCATGGAGGCGTACGTGGGGCTGCGCCCGGCGACATAGGCGAGATCACGGTAGGAGTGCGAATTCTCGCCGTACAGCTCGGCCTTGGAGAAGAAGCGGATCCAGTCGGGGTCCGGGTCGTCCCACTCGTGCACGTCGGCGAAGGTGTCCTCGGCCATCCGGACGGCCCGCTTGCACTTTCCGGGCTGGCCCATGTTGGCGTAGGCGCGGGCCTCCATCGCATACAGCATCGACTGGGTGCGCGGGCTCGCGCAGTCGCGGCTGCCGTACTGCGCGAGGTGGACCAGCTCCAACGCGTCGTCGGGGCGCCCGAGATGGATCATCTGGCGGCTCATGCTGGAGAGGATGTACGAGCCGAGGGGCTTGTCGCCCGCCTCCTTCGAGGCGTGCAGGGCGAGCACGAAGTACTTCTGCGCGGTGGGCTGGAGACCCACGTCGTAGCTCATCCAGCCCGCCAGCTCGGCCAGTTCGGCCGCGACCTTGAACAGGCGCTTGCCGGTGGCGGCGGGCTGCGGCTCCTGGAGCAGGTCCGTCACCTCGTGGAGCTGGCCGACGACGGCCTTGCGGCGCAGTCCGCCGCCGCACTGGGCGTCCCACTGACGGAACATCACGGTGGTGGACTCCAGGAGGTCCAGCTCCGGCTGGGAGAGCCGGCCGCCGCGGCGCGTCGAGGCCGGGGGTTCGCTCTCCTCGTACGACGCCATGGGCGTGGGGACGAGCCAGCGCTGCATGGGCTCGATGAGGGCCGGGCCCGCGGAGAGCGCCAGCGAGCTGCCGAGGAAGCCGCGCCGCGCCAGCATCAGGTCGCTGCGCGAGTACTCACTGATCAGCGCGACGGTCTGGGGGCCCGTCCACGGGAGGTCGATGCCGGACACGGAGGGTGCCTGGTGGGCCGCGCGCAGACCGAGGTCCTCCACGGCGACGACACAGCCGAACCGCTCGGAGAACAGCTCCGACAGGATCCGCGGGATCGGCTCGCGCGGGTTCTCCCCGTCCAGCCAGCGACGCACCCGCGAGGTGTCCGTGGAGATGTGGTTGGCCCCCAACTGCCGGGCCCGGCGGTTCACTTGCCGCGCGAGCTCGCCCTTCGACCAGCCGCTGCGCACAAACCACGAGCCGAGCATGTCGTTGGGGCGCTTGTCAGCGTTCGTCCCGCCTCCGCCGTTGCCGCCCACTGGAACGCCCCCACTCCCCGAGACCACTTGCCGCCGCTCTGCGCCAAGCCCTATCAGAATGCCGGTAAATACCGCCGCGCGTCCGGTAGTTCTCACCCTTCGAACGGGAAACCGGCTTGCCCTTGGCATACCCACGAGTACAGACAACCCCAGGACTCGTGCACACAAAGTAATCCTACGATCACGGACTCAGCCATGGCGATCCATGAAACGCCACCATTCGCCACCCCTTCGAATGAACTCCGTTCACCATGGCCGCGATTCACTTGACACAGAACGCCAAGGGTGGGCGGAAAGGCGCACTCCAGGGCGCGCGGAGCCGAGCACACCACCCCGTGCACCGCAAGGCGCCGCCTGGATCGCGCGATACCGGGCAGTCAGGAACAGAGGGTGACAATCCGGTTCCTTCACGTAACCACCCGCGCATCGGACCCGTTGGAGGGGGCATGGGCTTCACGATCGGCAGTAGTCGGGCGATGCGCGACATCCGGACCGGCGCTCGTCGCCGCGGCCGCTCGTCGGAGGGCACGGCCGTCGCCGAGTTCACCGGACTGTGGGGATGGGACGTGGTCCCGGGCGCCCGAGCCGCCGCGGGGGCGTGCTCGTGCGGCAGGGGCGACTGCGCCGCGCCGGGCGCGCACCCCCTGGGCTTCGCCCCGACGATCCCGGCGGGCGCGACCCTGAACGAGGCGACCGGCATCTGGTCCGAGTTCCCGGGTGCCGCGGTGATGCTGCCGGTCGGCCGGGCGTTCGACGTGATCGAGGTGGCCGAGCCGGCGGGGCGCCGCGCGCTCGCCCGCCTGGAGCGCATGGGCCTGCCTCTCGGTCCGGTCACGGCAACGGCGGACGGCCGCGCCCACTTCTTCGTCTCCCCCGGCTCCGCCGCCGAGCTTCCCGAGCTGCTCTACCGGACGGGCTGGGACGACGCCACCCTCGACCTGCACGGCCTGGGCCCCGGTACGTTCATCACCGCCCCGCCCTCCGACCGCGCTGGACTCGGCCCGGTCCGCTGGCTGCGCTCCCCCGCCCTCGACTCCGCCACGAAGCCGCCCCCGGCCCGGCTGCTGCTGGGCACGCTGGCCTACGTGGCACACCGTTCGCGGGCCTGAGGCTCCGGCCCGAGCCTTCCCCCACAGGTCCGTCCGCCGTCGCCTCACCCCACGGGAGGCGACGGCCCACGCCGTCGACGGCAGCAGCCGCACAGGACGAAGCGCCCGTCCCCCGACAGTGTCGTGGGACGGGCGCTTCTTCGGGCACCTACGCGTTCGCGCGGGTGGTCACTCTCCGATAAGGGCGTCAACGAACGCCTCCGGCTCGAACGGCGCCAGGTCGTCCGCGCCCTCGCCGAGCCCCACCAGCTTGACCGGGACACCCAGCTCGCGCTGCACCGCGATGACGATGCCGCCCTTCGCCGTGCCGTCGAGCTTGGTCAGCACGATGCCGGTGATGTCCACGACCTCGGCGAACACGCGCGCCTGGACCAGACCGTTCTGGCCCGTGGTCGCGTCGAGGACGAGCAGCACCTCGTCGAGCGGGGCGTGCTTCTCGACGACGCGCTTGACCTTGCCGAGCTCGTCCATGAGACCGGTCTTGGTGTGGAGCCGGCCCGCGGTGTCGATGAGGACGACGTCCGCGCCCTCCGCGATGCCCTCCTTGACCGCGTCGAACGCGACCGAGGCGGGGTCGCCGCCCTCGGGACCGCGGACGGTGCGGGCGCCCACGCGCTCGCCCCAGGTCTGGAGCTGGTCGGCGGCCGCGGCGCGGAAGGTGTCGGCCGCGCCCAGCACGACGTTCTTGCCGTCGGCGACGAGCACCCGCGCGAGCTTGCCGGTGGTGGTGGTCTTGCCGGTGCCGTTGACGCCGACGACCATCACGATGCCCGGGGTGTCGAGGTTCGAGTCGGTCCTGACCGTGCGGTCGAACTCCGGGACGAGCAGCGTGAGCAGCTCCTCGCGCAGCAGGGCGCGCAGTTCGACCGGCGTCCGGGTGCCGAGCACCTTCACACGCTCGCGCAGCCGCTCGACCAGTTCCTGGGTGGGCTGCACACCGACGTCGGCGACGAGCAGCGTGTCCTCGATCTCCTCCCAGGTCTCCTCGTCGAGGTGCTCGCGCGAGAGCAGCGTGAGCAGCCCCTTGCCGAGCGCGTTCTGCGAGCGGGAGAGCCGGGTGCGCAGGCGCACCAGGCGGCCGGCGGTCGGTTCCGGGATCTCGATCTCGATCTCGGGGGCGACCGGAGGTTCCTCGACGACGACCGACGGGACGGCCGAGCCGTCGGGGAGATCCACCTCCTCTATCGTGCGGCGCGGTTCGTCGCGTGGCGCCTCGGCCTCGTCGCCGACGTGCGGTTCGGCCGGTGGGGCGGTGATGTCCGGGGCGGCGGGGGGCGGCGGGGGCAGCTGCTTCCGCTTGCGACTGCCGACGACGAGCCCGCCGAGCGCGCCGATCACCACCACGGCGATGACTACAGCAAGGATGATGGTTTCCATAACGAACCCAGTATCAGTCATCCCTTGCGCGGGAGGCTTTTCCCCCCACGCAGGGGAACTCTTGTAGTTTTGTACGAACACTTGGAGCTCCGGCGTGGACCCGGGCACCCCCGGCGCAGCTCCGGGAGCGTGCGGTCCGCGCCGGTGGGCACGGGCCACGCCCAGCCCCCTCCGGGCCCGTCGATCCGACCGGCGCTCCGGCCCGGCCCCGACGTCCGCCGCTATGGAAACCTGACGCACCGTCAGCTACCGTCCCCCTCCACACACGAAGGGGGGCTCCCCATGCCCGTAACGGTCGTGCGCTTCAACCTCGTCGAACCCGGCGCCACCCCCGCCTCGCTCGGCGCCCGCTACCGGGCGGCCGTCGAGA
Source organism: Streptomyces sp. NPDC042002 (assembly GCF_055588305.1). Lineage (NCBI taxonomy): Bacteria > Bacillati > Actinomycetota > Actinomycetes > Kitasatosporales > Streptomycetaceae > Streptomyces > Streptomyces sp. NPDC042002. Next base: position 16,482 of record NZ_JBVJCT010000032.1, read on the forward strand.
TGGCCGCATACGCCGACGACCATGGGATCACCACGGTGCAGACCGAGGAGCACCACGGCGTCGCCAACAACTGGCTGCCCTCGCCGTTCGCTTTCGCGGGCGCGGTCTTCGGGGCGACCCGGCGTCTCGCGGTGACCGTCTCGGCGGTCATCGGCCCGCTGCACGACCCGCTGCGTCTCGCCGAGGACATCGCCGTACTCGACCTGCTCAGCGGCGGGCGCCTGGTGACCGTGGCCGGCATCGGCTACCGGCCCGAGGAGTACGCGCTCTTCGACGTCGACTGGAAGCGGCGCGGCGAGCTCCAGGACGAGCTGCTGGAGACGGTGCTGAAGGCGTGGACCGGCGAGGAGTTCACCTACCGGGGCCGCACGGTACGGGTCACCCCGCGTCCGTTCTCGGATCCGCACCCCCTGCTGCTGGTGGGCGGTTCCTCCAGGGCGGCGGCCCGGCGCGCCGCCCGGCTCGGGCTGCCCTTCTTCCCGAGCGCCCACCTGCCCGAGCTGGAGGCCTACTACAAGGAGCGGCTCATCGAGTACGGCACCGAGGGCTGGACCATGATGCCCGGCGCCGAGACGCCGCTGCTGCACATCGCCGAGGACCCGGACCGGGCCTGGGCCGCGTACGGCTCCCACTTCCTGCACGAGGCGCGGACGTACGCCTCCTGGCAGTCCGGCGACATCCGCTCGGCGGTGAAGTCGGCGGCCACGACGGTCGAGGAGCTGCGTGCCGAGGGCGTCTACCGCATCCTCACGCCCGACCAGTGCGTGGCGCTGGGCCTCGACAGCCTCGTACTGCATCCGCTGTCCGGCGGGATGCCCGTGGACGAGGGCTGGCGCGGTCTGCGGCTGTTCTGCGAAAGCGTGCTGCCCCGGCTCGACCGACCTGACGGTCCGAGCCGGGGCAGCACGCCCTCTTGACGAGTACGAGGAGAGGGGCAGCGGGGACTTGGCCCTTCTCCCCGAGTTCCGGGGAGTCACCGGGGCTCGCGAGGAGCCGCCGGTGACGCGGGCGGCTAGCCCATCTCCTCCAGGGTCTTGCCCTTCGTCTCCTTGACGAACAAGAGCACGAAGGGGATGGAGAGCACGGCGAAGCACGTGTAGATCACGTAGGTGCCGGAGAGGTTCCAGTCGGCCAGCGACGGGAAGCTCGCGGTGATGGCCCAGTTGGCGATCCACTGCGCGGAGGCGGCGACACCGAGCGCGGCGGCGCGGATGTGGTTCGGGAACATCTCGCCGAGGAAGACCCAGACCACGACACCCCAGGAGAGGGCGAAGAAGAGGACGAAGACGTGGGCGGCGATCAGGGCGACCCAGCCCTGGGTGTCCGGCAGCTTGCCGTCGACCAGGTCGTAGGAGAAGGCCCAGGCCTCCGCGCCGAGACCGATGGCCATACCCACGGAGCCGATGAGGGCGAGCGGCTTACGGCCGATGCGGTCCACGAAGATCATGGCGATCACGGTGCCGATGATGTTGATGATCGACGTGGTGAACGAGTAGAAGAACGAGTCCGTCGGGTCGACGCCGACCGACTGCCACAGCGTCGCGGAGTAGTAGAACGCGATGTTGATGCCGACGAACTGCTGGAAGACCGAGAGACCGATACCGACCCAGACGATCCGCTTGAAGAAGACGGCACCGCCGAGCAGGTCCTTGAAGGTCGACTTGTGCTCGCGCTTCATGGCGTGCTCGATCTCGGCGACGCGGGCGTCCAGGTCGATCTTGTCGCCCTCAACCTCCTTGAGCACCTCACGGGCACGGTCCCTGCGGCCGACCTCGAGCAGGAAGCGCGGCGACTCGGGGATGGCGAAGGAGAGCAGACCGTAGACGACGGCCGGGATGACCATGACGCCGAGCATGACCTGCCAGGCTTCCACGCCCAGGAGCTTGCCCCGCTGTTCGCCGCCGGCGGCGTTCAGGATGGCGTAGTTGACGAGCTGCGAGATGGCGATGCCGATGACGATCGCGGCCTGCTGGAACGAGCCGAGCCGCCCGCGGTACGCGGCCGGGGAGACCTCGGCGATGTAGGCGGGGCCGATGACGGAGGCCATGCCGATGGCGAATCCGCCGACGATGCGCCAGAAGGCGAGGTCCCACAGCGCGAAGGGCAGCGCCGAGCCGACGGCGCTGATGGTGAAGAGCGTCGCGGAGATCTGCATGCAGCGGATGCGGCCGATGCGGTCGGCCATGCGGCCGGCGGTCGCGGCGCCGATGGCGCAGCCGATCAGGGCGATGGCGATGACCTGGGCCAGGGCCGCGGAGCCGATGTCGTAGCGGCTGCGGATGGCCTCGACGGCGCCGTTGATCACGGCACTGTCGTAGCCGAACAGGAAGCCGCCCATCGCGGCCGCCGCCGCGATGAAGATGACGTGCCCGAGATGTTCGGGGTGAGCCAACTTGGCTTCTGACTTAGGTGCCTGCGATGCGCTGGTCACGTAAAACTCCTCGGGCCACCGGCCTCGCTGCCGGGGGTGGGGGGCGAAACCCTTCGCTGGTGGTACCAGTGGCGCACATGTTCACGCGGGCCACCACCTGAAGGTAAAAGCAACGTCGGAGAGAATATGCCTTCAAGTTTCGAAGTCAAACTTGGAGAGATGTGAACTTCTGCGTCAGATGTGACGTAGTTGTATTCAAGACTTGAACATCTGACATCCGAATGGCCCACCAAAAGCCACCTTGCGCACCGCGTCGCACGGTCACTGACCCGGGTCGAGACGGCGGAATCCGCGGCGAGTCGGCTCACTCGGGGCCGACCGCTCGGGCGATCGGGCCCGTCGGGATCTCCGGCTCGGGCGGCGGCGGCGAGGGCCGTCGCGGCGCACGGACCCTGAACGGAGCGCCCGGGTGTGACACGCGGAACACCCGCGGAACACCGCGGACACGCCCGCGAGGGTGCGCTCGCGGGCGTGCCGGTGCCGCCGTGTTTCGCGTTGCCCGCAGCGGCCCGAGCGGCGAGGATCCGGTCATGCCGCCCACGACGGTCGTCAACCTCAAGGGTCACCGCGACGATCCGGCGTACGCCGATGTGGTGTACGTCGGCCGCGCCATGCACCGGGGCGGCTGGCACCTGGCCGGTTCCCCGCTGGCGAGCCCGTTCCGGCCCGGCCACGACGGCACCCGGGAGGAGGTCGTCGAGATGTACCGCGCCTATCTGCCGGCGCGTCCGGAGCTGCTGGCCCGGCTCCCCGCCCTGCGCGGCCACCGGCTCGGCTGCTGGTGCGTCCCCGAGCTCTGCCACGCGGAGGTGCTCGCCGAACTCGCCGACGAGGGCGCGGGCGCGGACCTTCCGGAGCCGGACGGACCGTAGACCTGGCCCTCCCGGCATCGGGCGGGCGTGGGCACGGGCAGGGGCGCACGGGCACGTGCGGGGGGCGTCACCGCAGTCGTTGGCTGATGACCTTCGAGACGCCGTCGCCCTGCATGGAGACGCCGTACAGGGCGTCGGCGACCTCCATCGTGCGCTTCTGGTGCGTGATCACGATCAGCTGGGAGGCCTCCTGCAGCTCCTGCATGATCCTGATCAGCCGCTGGAGGTTGGTGTCGTCGAGCGCCGCCTCGACCTCGTCCATCACGTAGAACGGGCTGGGGCGCGCCTTGAAGATCGCCACGAGGAGTGCGACGGCGGTCAGCGACCGCTCGCCGCCGGAGAGCAGGCTGAGCCGCTTGACCTTCTTGCCGGGCGGTCTGGCCTCCACGTCGACACCCGTGGTGAGCATGTTGTCGGGGTCGGTCAGGATGAGCCGCCCGTCCCCGCCCGGGAACAGCCGGCTGAAGACGCCCTCGAACTCCCGGGCGGTGTCCCGGTACGCCTCGGTGAAGACCTGCTCGACGCGCTCGTCGACCTCCTTCACCACCTGGAGAAGGTCGGCGCGCGTCTTCTTGAGGTCCTCCAGCTGCTCGCTGAGGAACTTGTGGCGCTCCTCCAGCGCGGCGAACTCCTCCAGGGCGAGCGGATTGACCTTGCCGAGCTGCTGGTACGCCCGCTCGGCCGACTTGAGCCGCTTCTCCTGCTCGGCACGGTGGAACTGCCGGGGCTGGTTGCGCGGGTGCTCCGGGTCCTCGGGCAGTTCCTCGCCCTCGGCGGGCAGCGACGGCGGTACGAGCTGATCGGGGCCGTAGTCCGCGACGAGTCCGGCCGGTTCGACGCCGAGTTCGTCCAGCGCCCTGGCCTCCAGCTGCTCTATGCGCATCCGCTTCTCCGCGCCGAGCACCTCGCCCCTGTGCACCGAGTCGGTGAGCTTGTCGAGCTCCGCCTTGAGGTCGCGGCCCTGGCTCCGCGCGGTGACGAGCTCCTGCTCGCGGCGGGCCTTGGAGCTGTCGGCGGCGGTGCGCTCCTCCTCGGCCCGGGCGAGCGAGACCTCGACGTGCGCGAGCAGTTGTCGCGCACCGGACGCGACGGCCTCGGCGACGGCCGCCTCGTGACGGAGCCGGGCCCGGCGCTGTTCGGCACGCGCGCGTGCCTCGCGTTCGGCGCGGGCGGCCCGGTCGAGCGAGTCGGCCCGCCCGGCGAGTCCCTTGACCCGCTCCTCGTGCGTACGCACCTGGAGCCGGGCCTCCATCTCCGTCTGCCGCGCGTTGGCGCCGTCGGCGGCGAGCCGGTCCCGTACCGAGGTGTCGGGTTCCTCCTCGACGGGCATCTCCTCGGCCACGGCGAGCCGTTCGGCCAGTTCCTCGGCCTCCTCCACGGCCCGGTCCAGCGCTTCCTGCGCGCGGGCTGCGGCCGCGGTGCTGCGCTCCGCCTCGCCCGCGGCGCCCCGCGCCTGCCCGGCCAGCCGTCCGAGCTGCTGCGCGACCGACGACTTCTCCCGCTCGGCCGCTCGCCGCCGCTCCCCCAACTCCTCGACGAGCGCGGCCCGCTGCGTCCGCAGCTCGGCCGCCAGACGCTGCGTCTCGGTCAACTCGTCGCAGCGCACGGCCAGTTCCTTGAGCTCGGCCGCCGCCTCGTCCACGGAGGCCTGCACTTCGAGCAGGCTGGGCGCCCCGGCGGACCCGCCGTGCGCGAAGTGCGCCGCGAGCAGGTCGCCCTCGGCGGTCACCGCGGTGAGTCCGGGCCGCGCGTAGACCAGGTCCTCGGCCTCTTCGAGGGTCCCTACGACGACGATCCCGCGCAGCAGCCGCCGTACGGCGGGCATCAGCTCGGCGGGACCCCGGACGAGATCGGCGGCGTACGGCGGCCCGTCGCTCCACTCCCCGGCCCGGTCCCTGCCCGGGTCCCTGTCCTGATCCTGGTCCGGACCCCTGTCATGAAGGGTTACGTCCATGGAGGCGCCGCCCGTCGGTCCGGCGTCGGCGCGGGGTTCCTCGGGTGCTCCGGCGAGCAGCAGCGCCGCGCGGCCCGCGTCCTGCTTGCGCAGCAGACGGATGGCCTCCGCCGCGGAGGCGGGTGTGGTGACCGCGACGGCGTCCGCGGCCACGCCGAACGCGGCGGCGAGCGCGACCTCGAAACCGGGGGTGACCGACAGCAGTCCGGCGGCGGGACCCAGGACACCGGTGAGCCGGTCGGTGGCGCCGAGCAGGGCTCCCGTCCCGTCCTTGCGCCGCAGGCCGAGGGCCAGGGCCTCGCGGCGGGCCTGGGTGGCGGCCCGCTCGCGTTCGGCCGCGGTGGCCGCCTCGCGGGCCGCGCTCAGCGCGGCCTCCGCGTCGGACAGGGCGCGTCTGGCCGCCTCGTGCTGTTCGGTGAGGTCGGCGTCGCCCGCGTCGAGACCGTCGACCTCGGCCTTCAGCTGCTCGTACTCCTCCTGGGCGGTGACCGCGCGCTCCTGGGCCTCGTCGCGGGCGGCGGCGAGCCGGTCGATCTCGGCCTGCGCGGAGGCGGCGCGTGAACGGGCCGCGTTGACCTGGCCGTTGAGGCGGGCGAGGCCTTCACGGCGGTCGGCGATGGCGCGGGCCACGTCCTTGAGGCGGCGCTCCTCGACCGTGAGCTCGCGCTCCAGCTCGGCGCGGTGCGCGACGGTGTCCTCCAGGGCCCGCTCGGCCGCTTCCAGGGCCGCTTCGAGTTCGGCCTCCTGCTCACGGACGCGGGCGGCCTCGCGCTCCATGTCCTCGGGGTCGCGCCCGCGCCGTTCCTCGGCGGGCACCGAGGTGGCGCTCTTCACGCGCGCGTCGGCCAGCGAGATGGTGCCGCGCACCCGCTCGGCGAGCTGGGAGAGTTCGTACCAGGTCTGCTGTGCGCGCTGGAGGCGCGGTGTCAGCTGCCGTACCTCGTCCTCCAGGAGTGCCTCCCGCTGGAGCGCCTTCTTCAGCTCGGCCTCGGCGGATTCCTTGCGCCGCTTGAGCGCGGCCTCGTCGGCGATCTCGGACTGGAGCGCCCCTCGCAGGCGTACGAGGTCGTCGGCGAGCAGGCGCAGCCGGGCGTCGCGCAGGTCGGCCTGGATGACGGCGGCGCGGCGCGCCACGGCGGCCTGTCGGCCGAGCGGCTTCAACTGGCGCCGCAGTTCGTCGGTGAGGTCCTGGACGCGGGCCATGTTCGCCTTCATGGCGTCCAGCTTCCGCAGCGCCTTCTCCTTGCGCTTGCGGTGCTTGAGGACGCCCGCCGCTTCCTCGATGAAGGCGCGGCGGCCCATCGGGTCGGCGTGCAGGACGGAGTCGAGCTGGCCCTGTCCGACGATGACGTGCATCTCCCGGCCGATGCCGGAGTCCGACAACAGCTCCTGGATGTCCAGCAGTCGGCAGGTGTCGCCGTTGATCTGGTACTCGCTGCCGCCGTTGCGGAACATGATCCGCGTGATGGTGACCTCGGCGTACTCGATGGGCAGGGCGCCGTCGGAGTTGTCGATGGTGAGGGACACCTCGGCACGGCCGAGCGGCGGACGCCCGGTGGTGCCGGCGAAGATGACGTCCTCCATCTTGCCGCCGCGCAGCGACTTGGCCCCCTGCTCGCCCATGACCCAGCTGAGCGCGTCCACGACGTTGGACTTGCCCGAGCCGTTGGGGCCCACGACACAGGTGATGCCCGGCTCGAACCGCAGGGTGGTCGCGGAGGCGAACGACTTGAACCCGCGCAGGGTCAGGGCCTTGAGGTGCACGCCGCTGGACTCTACCTTTCGGGCCGGTCTCACTCCATGAACGCGCGGTTTCGCCCATGAACGCGCAGGGCACACCAGACGTTAAAGAGGGGGAGCGGTGCTCGGGGGAAAGAAAGAAGGGACGCCTGAGGGCGTCCCTTGCAAATCTGACAACTTAGCGGCTGATTCGGGCTGCCCAACCACTGCTGTCGTGGTGCGGTGCAGTGGTCAGGTGAGCGCAGGCTCCGCCTGGGGTACGTCGATGCTCTCGAGAAGCGAGTCGTGAGAAGCGGCAGCCGCGAGCGCGTCGTTCTCGGCCTGAATCCGTACGAGCTCGGATTCGAGGTCCTGGACGCGCTGCTGGAGCCGTCGCATCTCGGCAATGAGTCGCGGGTCGGAACCGCCGACGTAACCGAGAAGCGCCTTTGCCATGATGGATGGTCCTCCACACTGAGTGACCGACCGAAGCGGTGTGGGTCGTGAGGGAATCGCACCCGCGATGCTTGACACTGCTGATGTCCTGCTGCCGTTCCACATGCCAAACAGCTAGGGTGCGCGGGGCTTTCAGCGTCTCACCAAAAAGTTTGACGGTCAACACGATCACGCCCCGTATCGGCGGGCAACCCACTGTCGCGCGGCTTTTGGAACTGCGGCGCTGCGACTCCTGCGGGGCCCTCGGGGCGTCGAGATCATCGTTACCTGGGGAGCCTGCCACTTCGCACCGTTCTTGGCAACCACCAGGCCGTTTCCGCTACTGACGGGTGCCGGCGGCATACGCCATGACACCATCACGGGCCCTCGGGGCCGTCGCCGTCACCGGATCGCGAAGCCGTCGTAGATCCCGCGGGGCGTGTCCCAGATCTCAGTGACTCCGTCCACCCGGCCGGGCGTGTCGTCTCCCTGGAGCCAGTCGAGCAGCCCCTGGCAACCGGCTCGGGAGCCCTCCGCGACCACCTGGACGCGTCCGTCGTCGAGATTGAGAGCAAAACCACTCAGCCCGCCGATCTCCAGCGCCCTGGCCCGCGTAAACCAGCGGAAACCCACACCTTGGACGCGTCCGCGCACCCAGACGACCAGCCGTACGACCTCGTTCATGGCTGCACGCTAACCGGACAATGTCTCGCGGAGCACATCCTCCCCTTGCGCCATGGGGTACCGTCCCGACCCAATGAGTCTCATTAGAAACTCACTCTTTCGGGTGAGGTTCAGGTGAGGATCGCTGACTCAAGATCGAGGAAGGCCCAAGAGATGGGACGCCACCGACGCTCCGACGCCGGCCGCGCCGCCACAGGGCGCGCCACCGGAGTCACAGAAACGAGCGGGACCCACACGGAGAGCTACGGCCCGGAGAACCTGTACGGCTACGCGGCCGTCGCCGATCTCCCGTCCGCGGCCACCAACCGCTCGCACCGCAAGCGAAAGGGTCCGAGCCCGGTCAAGACGGGACTGCTCGGCGTCTCGGCGGCCGTGGCTCTCGGCACCGTGGCCGTCGCGGCCGGTGTCCTGCCCGGCAGCGACAACTACGCGCTCGGCGCGCTCGGCGGTGGCGGCAACAACTCCGACAGCGTTCAGGCCGTGGGCTCGCCGTCCAGTGGGGACACCCAGCAGGGCGGTACCTCGGGCAGCGCGGACTCCCGCGACGACACGTCGACGAGCCGTGGCGCCAATCGCGCGGCCACGCCCTCGGCCGCCCCCTCGGTCCCCTCCACGTCGACCTCGTCGGCGCCGTCGGCCGCTCCCACCACGACGCAGCCGTCGAAGGTGCCGACCGCCAAGCCCACCGAGGAGGCGACGGCGCCCGAGGCTCCGAAGCCCTCCCAGACCGCCACCAAGGCGCCGGTCACCCTGGCCCCGGTGAACGTGTCCGCACAGGCCGCCGCCGAGGCCGAGGTGCTCAATCTCGTCAACGACCAGCGGGCCGCGGTCGGTTGCAGCCCGGTGGCCGCGAACAGCGCCCTGTCGGACCTGGCCCAGGCCTTCAGCGAGGACATGGCGGCACGGGACTTCTTCGACCACACCGACCCGAGCGGACTGACCCCCTGGGACCGTGCCGCGAAGGCCGGGATAACCAGCCTCGGCGGCGAGAACATAGCCCGCGGCCAGGCCGACGCGGCCGCCGTCATGGACGCCTGGATGAACAGCCCCGGCCACAAGGCCAACATCCTGAACTGCGACTTCAAGACCCTCGGCGTCGGAGTCCACTTCGGCACGGGCGGCCCTTGGTGGACGCAGGACTTCGGCTACTGAGGTAGCCGCGGATCACATGGCCGGCCCGCTAGGGGGTCGGCCATGGCTGTGTTTTTGGTTCACGTCCGGGCTGTCGTCCGTCCTTGCCTGTTCCGACGCCCAGGGTCGAGGGGCCGGGCGCCGCCTATGTGCGGGCGGCGAGCGAGTGGAACAGGAGCGCCCCGATCCCCAGGACGACGATCTGTACGGCGCCGGGGATGCGCCATCGCATCGCGAGAAGGCCGCCGCCCGTGACCGCCGCGCCACCGGCCAGGTACCACGTCAGCCGCAGCGCGAGCTCCGGCGCCTCGGGTGCGTCGCCCTCGTTGTAGCTGTCGGCCCAGCCCGTGATCCCATAGCCGTACAGCAGCCCGGCGATGACCACCAGGTCGCTGACGAGCAGCGCCACACCCATCACCACCTGCCGGCCGGTCGACGGCTCCCTCCCGCGTTCCATGTCCACCCCGTTCCGTCCGCGGTCGCCCGTCGCCCCTCGCGTGCGGCCCAGCATGCCGAGCCGGCGGGTGTCGCACATGAGTACCCATACTCAGAAGCGGATCCAGGGCGCCAAGCACCGGGCGCTCACCAGAAGTTAGTGCAACCCTCTGGGTAGCGCTGTGGCTGAGTATGCTGGTCGTATGGAATCGTCCGCGCGGATCACGGAGCGCGCCGAGAGCGACGAGAGCACCGTGTGCGCCGACGGCAAGGACCTCGCGTACAACGTGTTCGCCCGCGGCTGCCCGTCCCGGGGCACGCTGGAGCACGTCACCGGCCGCTGGGGCTCGCTCACGCTGGGAGCGCTGTACGACGGCACGTTCCGGTTCAACGAACTGCGCCGCCGGGTCGACGGCGTCAGCGAGAAGATGCTCTCGCAGACCCTGCACGCGCTGGAGCGCGACGGTCTGGTGCACCGCGACGCGCGGCCCACGAACCCGCCGCGCGTCGACTACACCCTCACGCCGCTGGGCCGCGAGGTCGCCGAGCGGCTGCTGGCTCTCATCACCTTCGTCGAGGGCCGCATGGACGACGTCCTGGAGGCCCGCGGGCGCTACGACGAGACCCTCGAAGCCCAGCGCGGGGCGTAAGGGGTCAGGCCGAAGGCGGAAGTCAGGCTCCGGGGCGGGGTGCCCGCTGGCAGCGCGGGCAGAAGTAGCTGGAGCGGTTCATCCAGGCCCGCCTGCGCATCGGCGTCCCGCAGCGGCGGCAGGGTTCCCCCTCGCGCCCGTACGCGTCGAGCGAGCGGTCGAAGTAGCCCGACTCACCGTTGACGTTGACGTACAGGCTGTCGAAGCTGGTGCCGCCGGCGGCGAGGGCGTCGTTCATGACGTCGCGGATGTGGCCGAGGAGTTCGGCGGTGCGCGGCCGGGTCATGGTGCCCGTCGGGCGTTCGTAGTGCAGCTTGGAGCGCCAGAGCGCCTCGTCCGCGTAGATGTTCCCGACGCCGCTGATCAGTGACTGGTCGAGCAGGGCGCGTTTGATCGTCGTACGGCGGGCCCGCAGCGCGCTGTGGAACGCGGCGTCGTCGAACAGGGGGTCGAGCGGGTCGCGGGCGATGTGCGCGATGACGTCGGGAAGGCCGTCCGGAGTGTTCTCGTGCAGCGACAGCCCGCCGAACGTGCGCTGGTCGACGAAGCGCAGCTCGGTGCCCCGGTCGTCCTCGAAGCGGATGCGGATGCGCAGGTGCTTCTCCTCGGCGGCGTCCTCCGGCTGCACGAGGAGCTGGCCGCTCATACCGAGGTGCGCGAGCACGGAGAACGGCGAGTCGTCGAGCGGCAGCCACAGGTACTTGCCGCGGCGCATCGCCTCACCCACCCGGTGTCCGGCGAGCGCCTTCGCGAAGCCGTCGGGCCCCGCCAGATGCCGCCGTACGGCCCGTGGATGCCGTACGTCCACCGACTTCACGACCCGCCCGGTGACCCAGCGCTCCAAGCCCCGCCGCACGACTTCGACTTCGGGCAGCTCGGGCACGGGACTCCTCCTGAGGGGCGGGCTGAGCGGGTGATGCCGGAAGGGTACATCGCGCTCGTCGTCAGCTGTCGACGGTCGGTGGCGAGCGGTTCGTCCGGGCTCAGCGGCACGCTGCCGCCGAGGAGTTGGGCCGGTCCGCTCCCCCTCCCCCGGAGCGAGACGGGGCGGGCAACGCGCGGACCCCGCCGCGGCGCGAGAGCGCTGCGACGGGGTCCAGTACTGCTGGTACTGCGGGTCCTACAGGTACTGCGGTACTTCAGATGGGTGAAGGATTCAGGCCGTGGCCGTGTCGGTGGTCGGCGTCGAGGAGGCGTCGGCGGTCTCCTCGAGGTCCTGAGCCGCCTGCTGGGCGGCACGAGCCACCTGTTCGGCGGCCTGGGCCGACTTCGCGCGTTCGTCCGCGGCGGAGTGGATGGCACGCCACGCGGACTCCGCGGCCTGCTGCTCCGCCTCCTTCTTGCTGCGGCCGGTGCCGGTGCCGTACGAGACGCCTCCGACGCGGGCGGCAGCAGTAAAGACCTTCTCGTGGTCCGGGCCGGTCTCCGAGACCAGGTACTCGGGAACTCCGAGCCCCTCGGTCGCCGTGAGCTCCTGGAGACTGGTCTTCCAGTCCAGGCCGGCACCAAGATTCGAGGACTTCTCGATCAGTGGGTCGAAGAGCCGGTGGACGAGTTCGCCCGCCGCCTCCAGTCCCTGGTCGAGATAGACAGCGCCGATCACCGCTTCAAGGGTGTCGGCGAGGATGGACGCCTTGTCCCGGCCTCCCGTGCCTTCTTCGCCCCGGCCGAGCCGGATGAAGGAGCCGAGTTCGAGGCCGCGGCCCACTTCCGCCAGCGCACGAGAATTGACCACCGCGGCCCGCAACTTGGCCAGCTGGCCTTCGGGCAGGTCGGGGTGGGTGCGGTACAGCGTGTCCGTGACCACGAGGCCCAGTACGGAGTCCCCGAGGAACTCCAGACGCTCGTTGGTCGGCAGACCGCCGTTCTCGTACGCGTAGGAACGGTGGGTCAGCGCACGCACCAGAAGGGCGGACTCGAGCTTGTAGCCGAGCCGCCCTTCCAGAAGCGTGTGGGACGAGGCTGTGTTGTCCGCCTTTTTCTTGGCGGTTGGATCCGCCTTGGCGTCAGACATCAGACCTCTCACCAGCCGCTCAGACCTCGAGGACCTGGCGCTTGTTATAGGTGCCGCAAGCCGGGCACGCGATGTGCTGCAGCTTGGGCTCGTGGCAGCGCTCGCACGCAACCAGGGTGGGGACCGCAGCCTTCCACTGCGACCGGCGGTGGCGCGTGTTGCTGCGCGACATCTTCCGCTTCGGAACAGCCACGGCTACTTCTCCTGCTTCTCGTCGACGCCAGCTTCGGCGCCGCTCAACTCGTCCTTCTCGCCATCTTCGAGTGAACCGGCGAGTCCCTGCAGTGCCGCCCAACGGATGTCGACGGCGTCATGGTGGTGCTCCGGGTCGTCCGCGAGCCGCGCTCCACACTCGGAGCACAGGCCGGGGCAGTCGTCCTGGCACACCGGCTGCATCGGCAGTGCGAGCACCACCGCATCACGCAGCACGGGTTCGAGGTCGAACAGGCCGTCCTCGAGGAAGAGCGTGTCCTCGTCGTCCTCGGCGTCGTCGACCGGCTCCGCTTTGGGGCGGCCCCGGTCATCGGCGTCAGGGTACGAGAACATCTCCTGGAAATCCGCTCTGAGCGCCTGCTCGAGCGGCTCCAGACACCTTACGCACTCCCCCTTGGCCGATGCACGGGCGGTGCCTGTGACAAGCACCCCGTCCATGACCGACTCCAGACGGAGTCCGAGCTCCACCGGGGCGCCTTCCGGCACTCCGATGACACCCTGGATCCCCAGATCCGTGGGAGCGTCGATCGTGCGGGTCAGGCGCTGGAGCGCGCCAGGACGCCGCCCCAGCTCGTGCGTGTCGAACACGAGAGGATTGCGGTGGTCGAGGCGGGCGTTCAGAGCCATTCCTGCTTTCGATCTTCGAACTCAAGGGAACGCCGCCCTTGGTCTCCCGCGGGCAGCGTGGATCGCGGACGTACACGCGACCGAAGAGCCAGGATACTGGACCTTTCGCTTTCGGCCCAATCCGGTCCGTACCCTCGGCCCCGCCCGCCGGTACGCGCCTCTCCCGACCCGGTGGTCAGTGGCCGCCGCGCCCCTGCTCGTACGCCCTGAGCTGCTCGGCGCTGATCATGCTGGTGTCGAAGAGGCTGGCTTCGTCGAGGGCGTGGTTCTGCTGGTCCATGGCGTGGGCCTGCTGCTGGGCGTAGACCTGCTGCTGGTTCTGGTCGTACGTCTGCTGCTGGTCGTAGCCCTGCTGCTGGTAGGCGGCGTACGGGTCGGCCTGCTGGTAGCCGTACGCGTCCTGCTGCTGGGCGTACTGCTGCTGGTAGCCGTACGGGTCGGTCTGCTGCTGGTAGGCGTACGCCTCCTGCTGCTGCCCGTAGGACTGCTGGGCGGCCGGCTCCGGTGCCTGGGCGGGCCGCTCGGGGGCGTCGGAGAGCTCCGCCAGGCCGGCCAGGTAGTCGGCGTCGCTGGTGTGCGCGCCGGACGTTCCGTCCTCCCCGAAGGCGCTCAGATCGCCGAGGTCGTCGCTGGCGATCCGGCCGTGCAGCTTCCGCCGGCCGTGACCGACGGCCTCCAGGGTCTTGGCGAGGACGGCCTCGAAGGCGCCGAGCTTGATGTCGACGTATTCGTCGGCGTTGCGGCGCAGGGTCTCCGGGTCGTGGCTGCGCTCGGGGGCGTCCTCGTCCTCGTACCCCTGCTCGTCGAGGCCCGGACCGGCACCGAGGAGCTTCTCGCGGCCGCGGCCGACGGAGCCGAGGGTCTTGGTGAGGACGACCTCGAAGTTGGCGAGCTTGGAGTCGACGTAGTCGTCGGCCTCGGCGCGGATCTCCTCGGCCTCCTTGCGGGACTCGGCGAGGATCCGGTCCGCCTCGTTCTGCGAGCGGCGGGCGACCTCGGTGTCGGAGATCAGGGAGCCCCGCTCGGCGTGCGCGGTCTCGATGATCCGCTCGGCCTCCTGACGGGCCCGCTCGACCATCTCCTCGCGGCCGCCGATCAGCTCCTGCGCCTGGGCGAGGGAGCCGGGCAGCGCCTGGCGCACCTCTTCCAGCATCGACAGCAGGTCGGCGCGGTTGACCACGCACGAGGCCGACATGGGCATGGAACGGGCACTGCCGACCGCCGCGACGATCTCATCGAGCTTCTTCTGCACGTCCACCGTGGGTTCGCCACTCTCTACAGCTGTGATGGAGACGGACGGGTCGACTGTACGACCACTCCCGCACCGTCCGACACCGGGTGACGGACTGTCAGTCGCTCAGTCCTGGCCCAGTCGTTCTTTGAGCGCCACCAGGACCGGCGGCGGCACCAGATGGGAGATGTCGCCGCCCCAGTTCGCGACTTCCTTGACCAGCGAGGAGGACAGGAAGCTGTAGGTGGGACTGGTCGGGATGAACAGGGTCTCCACGCCCGAGAGGCCGATGTTCATCTGGGCCATCTGGAGTTCGTAGTCGAAGTCGCTGACCGCGCGCAGGCCCTTGACGATGGCCGGGATGTCCCGCTGCTTGCAGTAGTCGACGAGGAGGCCGTGGTAGGCCTCGACCTGGACATTGCCGAACTCGGCCGTGACCTCGCGGATCAGCTCGATCCGCTCGTCGACCGTGAACAGGCCCTTCTTCGACTGATTGATCATCACTACGACGTGCACGACGTCGTACAGCGCGGAGGCGCGGGCGATGATGTCGAGGTGTCCATTGGTGATGGGGTCGAATGACCCCGGACAGACGGCGCGGCGCAACAGTGGTCCCTCGCTCTCCGGTCCGGTCATCGTGCGTCTTCGCACGTAGAGGCGGCGCGACCGTACCAAAACGTGCCTTCGCCGTATCGACGGGCCCTGACGGCTTCGAAACCGTCAGGCCAGCCGAATTCGCCGCCTCTGGTGCTGCGCTCCACGGTGACGAGCGCATCCTCCGCGAGCCAGCCCCCGGTCCGGAGTGTGAGCAGGATCTCCCGAAGATCGTCGTTCTCGACGGCGTACGGAGGGTCGAGGAAGACCAGGTCGTACGGTGCCTCCGGCGCCGCCGTCCGGACGATCTGCTCCGCTTTGCCCGCTCTGACCTCGGCGCCCGGCAGGCCGAGCGACTTCACGTTGTCGCGGATGACCTTGGCCGCGCGGGCGTCCGCCTCGACCAGCAGGGTGTGCCCGGCGCCGCGGCTGAGCGCCTCCAGGCCGACGGCGCCCGAGCCGGCGTACAGGTCGAGCACGCGTTCGCCCTCCAGTGGGCCGCCGAGCAGGGACTGCCAGGTGGAGAAGAGGCCCTCGCGCGCCCGGTCGGAGGTGGGGCGGGTGCCGGTGCCCGGCGGGACGGCCAGACGGCGTCCGCCGGCCCGGCCGGCGATCACGCGGGTCATGAGGGTCCTTTGCGCTGGGGGTGTGTCGGTTCCTCCCAGTCTCTCAGCCGTCGGCCGGTCGTCGCCGCTCAGCCCTTGCCCAGGCACCCGGTCAGCCCTTGTCCAGGTCCCGGCTCAGCCCTTGTCCAGGTACTGCTCACGTTCCTCGTCCAGCAGGGCGTCCAGTGCGGTGCGCAGGCCGGGGAGGCCCTTGAGGTCCGGGTCCGCCGCGACGACCGTGGTGGCCTCCTCGCGGGCCTCCGCGATGATCTCCTCGTCCTCGATGACGGCGAGCATGCGCAGGGAGGAGCGGACGCCGGACTGGGCCTGGCCGAGGACGTCGCCCTCGCGGCGCTGTTCGAGGTCGATGCGGGAGAGCTCGAAGCCGTCCAGGGTCGAGGCCACCGCGTTCAGCCTTTGTCTGGCCGGGCTCGCCTCCGGCATCTCGGAGACCAGGAGGCAGAGCCCGGCTGCCGAGCCGCGGCCGACGCGGCCTCGCAGCTGGTGGAGCTGGGATACGCCGAAGCGGTCGGCGTCCATGATCACCATGGCGGTGGCGTTCGGTACGTTCACCCCGACCTCGATCACCGTCGTGGCGACCAGGACGTCCGTCTCGCCCGCGGCGAAGCGGCGCATGACGGCGTCCTTGTCGTCGGGATGCATCCTGCCGTGCAGGACTTCGACCTTGAGGCCCTGGAGGGGGCCCTTGGCGAGCTGGGCGGCGACGTCGAGGACGGCCAGCGGCGGGCGCTTCTCGGCCTCGTCCTCGGGGGTCTTCTTCTTGGCGCCCTTCTTCGGGTCGTCGTCCTCGTCACCGATGCGGGGGCAGACGACGTACGCCTGATGGCCGTTCTCCGCCTCCTCGCGCACGCGCTCCCACGCGCGCGTGAGGAAGTGCGGTTTGTCGGCGGCGGGGACGACATGGCTGGCGATCGGGGAGCGTCCGGCGGGCAGCTGGTCGAGGACGGAGGTCTCCAGGTCGCCGAAGACCGTCATCGCGACCGTGCGCGGGATGGGCGTGGCGGTCATCACCAGGAGGTGCGGGGGCTGCTTGCCCTTGCCGCGCAGGGCGTCGCGCTGCTCGACACCGAAGCGGTGCTGTTCGTCGACCACGACCAGGCCCAGGTCGTGGAACTGGACCTTGTCCTCGATCAGCGCGTGGGTGCCGATCACGATCCCGGCCTCGCCGGTGACCAGGTCGAGCAGCGCCTGCCGCCGGCCCGCCGTCCCCATGGAACCGGTGAGCAGCACGACCTTCGTCGAGTGCTCGACCCCGCCGAGCATGCCGCCCTCGGCCAGCTCCCCCATCATCTCGGTGATCGACCGTAGGTGCTGCTGGGCGAGCACCTCGGTGGGCGCGAGCATCGCGGCCTGCCCGCCCGCGTCGACCACGGCGAGCATGGCGCGCAGGGCGACCAGGGTCTTGCCGCTGCCCACCTCGCCCTGGAGCAGCCGGTGCATCGGGTGTTCGGTGGCGAGGTCGTCGAAGATCTCCTTGGAGACCTTCTGCTGGCCGTCGGTGAGGGTGAAGGGCAGTCTGGCGTCGAAGGCGGTGAGCAGGCCGTCGGGTGCGGGGACGCGGGCGACGGCCGGGAGCAGGGCGTCGGCGTGGCGGCGGCGGGCCAGGGCGACCTGGAGGACGAAGGCCTCGTCCCACTTGAGGCGGGCGCGGGCGTCGTGGACGTCCGCTTTGGTGTGCGGGCGGTGGACCTTGAGGAGGGCCTCGGGGAGGGTGACCAGGCCGCGGCCGTCCCGCAGCGAGTCCGGCAGGGGATCGTCCGCTTCCTGGGCGCTCGGCAGCACCGTCTGCACCGACTTGGCGATCTTCCAGGACTCCAGCTTGGCGGTGGCCGGGTAGATCGGGATGAGGGCGCCCGCCCAGCTGTCGACGCTCTCCACGGCCTCGTCGCCGTCGCCGCGCAGCAGTTCGTACGCCGGATGGGCCAGCTGGAGGCGGCGGTTGAAGACGGAGACCTTGCCGGAGAACATCGCGCGGGTGCCGGGGAGCAGGTCCTTGTGGGGCTTGTGCACGCCGTGCCCGAAGAAGACGAGCTGGAGGCGGCCGCTGCCGTCCGTGATGGTGACTTCGAGGCGCTGGCCCTTGCCGCGGGGCGCCTTGGACGAGGCGAAGGTGGCCAGGCGCGCGTCGGCGACCTGGGCGACCACGGTCACGTGTTCGTCCAGCGGCAGGTCGGCGAGGTGCGTGAGCTGCCCGCGCTCCTCGTATCTGCGGGGGTAGTGGTGCAGCAGGTCGCCGACG
Organism: Streptomyces sp. NPDC042002; assembly: GCF_055588305.1. Lineage (NCBI taxonomy): Bacteria > Bacillati > Actinomycetota > Actinomycetes > Kitasatosporales > Streptomycetaceae > Streptomyces > Streptomyces sp. NPDC042002. Next base: position 34,337 of record NZ_JBVJCT010000032.1, read on the forward strand.
GTGTGCAGGCCGAGGTGCTCGGCCATCACCTTCGCGGTGGCGGGACCGAGCGCCTTCTTCAGTGGTTCTTCGAGCACGGGCACGAGATCCATTGCACACCACGGCACTGACATTGCCGTATACGTCCCGGAAATCCGCTGGTCAGACGGCTCGTTCCGGGCCTAGGATGACGCGCTCCGGCCCTCTTCGCGGTCACCGTCCCCCGGGACCGCCCGACCCCGCGCCGTCGCACGTCCCCCCACCCACCGGCGCAGCGACGATGGAATCCCAGACCTCACAGCCGTCCCAGGCCTCCCCGTCTCCTCATACGTTCCAGGTCGACCTGCGCGGTCTGGTCGACCTCCTCTCCCATCATCTCTACTCCAGTCCCAAGGTCTATCTGCGCGAGCTGCTGCAGAACGCCGTCGACGCGATCACCGCGCGGCGCGCGGAGCAGCCGGACGCCCCGGCCACGGTGCGCCTGTACGCCGAGGGCGGCGCCCTGCGCGTGGAGGACTCCGGCATCGGGCTCACCGAGTCCGACGTGCACAGCCTGCTGGCGACCATCGGCCGCAGCTCCAAGCGGAACGACGGCCTGGAGTCGGCGCGTTCGGACTTCCTCGGCCAGTTCGGCATCGGGCTGCTGGCGTGTTTCGTCGTCGCCGAACGCATCCGGGTGGTCAGCCGCAGCGCCCGGACGCCCGACGCGGCGCCCGTCGAGTGGACGGCGGCCGACGACGGCTCGTACACCGTGCGCACCCTGCCGCACGAGGCGCGCACCGAACCGGGCACCACCGTGCACCTGGTGGCGCGCGCCGGGGCCGGTGAGTGGCTGGGCGAGGAGCGGGTCCGCTCGCTGGCGCGCGACTTCGGCGCGCTGCTGCCGTACGACGTGCGCGTGGGCGACGAGCCGATCGCGGACCTTCCCGCGCCCTGGGACCGGCCCTATCCGAGTCCCGCCGGCCGACGGGTCGCGCTGGCCCGGCACTGCCACGACCTGTTCGGGTTCACTCCGCTGGACTCGATCGACCTGGACGTGCCGCTCGCCGGGATCCGGGGCGTGGCCTACGTCCTGCCGTCGGCGGTCAGCCCGGCCCAGCGCGCGAGCCACCGCGTGCACCTGAAGGGCATGCTGCTCACCGAGCGGGCCGAACAGCTGCTGCCCGACTGGGCGTTCTTCGTGCGCTGTGTCCTCGACACGGACAGTCTGCGGCCCACCGCGTCGCGCGAGTCGCTGTACGAGGACGAGACCCTGGCCACCGTACGGGAGGCACTGGGCGAGCGCATCCGGTCCTGGCTGACGGGGCTCGCGGCGGGCGATCCGGAGCGGCTGGCCGCGTTCCTGTCGGTGCACCACCTGGGTGTGAAGTCGCTGGCGCGGCACGACGCGGAGATGCTGCGCACGATGCTGCCGTGGCTGCCCTTCGAGACGACCGACGGACGGCTGTCGCTGGAGGAGTTCGCGCAGCGGCACCCGGTGATCCACTTCACGCGGACCGTGGAGGAGTACCGGCAGGTCGCGCCGATCGCCTCCGCGCAGGGTGTCGGGGTCGTCAACGGCGGCTACACGTACGACAGCGAGCTGATCGAGGCGTTGCCCGCCGTGCGCCCCGGGACGGTCGTCTCGGAGCTGGACGCGGACACCGTGACAGCTCACCTGGACGCGGTGGACCCGGCCGAGGAACTGGCCCTGTCGGCCTTCCTGGGGGTCGCGCGGGCCAGACTCGACCCGCTGAACTGCGATGTGGTCCTGCGCGCCTTCCACCCCATGTCGGTGCCCGCCCTGCATCTGGACGACCGGGCGGCCCGCCACGAGCAGGCCCGCGCGGAGGCCGAGGATCAGGCCGACGATCTGTGGGCGGGCATTCTCGGCTCGCTGCGCGGCAGCGCCCCGCGCGCGCGGCTGGTCCTCAATCACCTCAACCCGCTGATCCGCAGGATCAGTTCACTCGGTGACCCGGACCTGATAGGCACCGCCACGGAGTCCCTCTACGGACAGGCCCTGCTGATGGCCCAGCGCCCGCTGCGGCCCGCGGACTCGGCGCTCCTCAACCGCGCCTTCATCGGCCTCCTGGAATGGGCCACGCACACCGACCCCGGAAAGGACGACCGCCGATGACCCCGGCCATGGACTTCGACACGCTGCGCCGGGCGATGGCGGACAACTACGAGCAGCCGGAGGGGCCCGGCCGCAACGCGCGCGCGGAGCAACTGCTCGTGGAGGCCGAGCGGCTGAACATCCCGCTCGCCGTCATCGAGGCGCTCGGACACCAGCTGAAGGTCTACAACTACAGCTCCGAGAAGGGCAAGATGTTCGTCCCCTTCGCGCGTCTGCTGCGCATGTGGGACGAACACCCCGAGGACTTCGACGAGTTCGAGACCCACTCGCTGCACTGGGTCTTCAAGTGGATGTCGGCGGGCATGCTCGACCAGCCGCACGTTCCGCTCGCCTCCATAGAGAAGTGGCTCGGCGAGATGGAGCGGCGCTACCGTCTCGCCGGTCACTCCGAACGGGCCGTGCGCAGCGCCGAGTTCAGCGTCGCCGCGCACCTGGGCGACCTGGAGCGCGCCGAGCGGGCGTACACCGCCTGGATGGCCGCGGACCGTGACTCGATGGCCGACTGCCACGCGTGCGAGCTGCACGGGCAGGGCTGGTGGCGGGCGGCGCGCGGCGCGGACGTGGCGGCGCTGGAGCTGTGGGCGCCGGTGCTGGAGGGCGAGTACACGTGCGCCCACGAGCCGCACACCGTCCTCGCGTCCTCCCTGCTGCCGCTGCTGCGTCTGGGGCGGGCCGAGGAGGCGCGCGCCCACCATCTGCGGGGTTTCCGGCTGGTGCGGGCCATGGAGAGCATGCGGGGCGCGTACGCGGACCATGTGGAGTTCTGCGCCCTCACCGGCAACGAGGCCCGCGCCCTGGAACTGCTCGCGGAGCGCCCGGCCTACTTCACGGACTCCGGGGACCCGCGCAGCAAGCTGGACTTCATGGCGGTGGTGGCGCTCACCATGGACCGTCTGACCTCCCTCGGGCTCGGCGGACAGCCGGTTCCCGGGCCTGCCGGGCGCGAGTGGACGGCGGCGGGACTCGCCGTGCACGCGCGCGGGGAGGCGCTCGCGCTGGCCGCGCGGTTCGACGCCCGCAACGGCACGTCGTACGTCAGCGAACGTGCCGTCGCGCGCATGGACCGGCCCGCGCTCGTCGACCGGCTGCCGCTGGGGGTGCGCTCCACGCGCCCGGCGCGCACCGGACCTCCCCTGCCGTCGACGGCCCCCGCTCCCGTGCCGCGGGCCGTGACCGAGGCCGCCGGCCCCGGTCTGGACGCGCTGCTCGCCGAGGCCCGGAGGCTCTCGGCGCGGCGGAACCCGGACGCAGTGGAGGCGTGGGCGGCTGTCTCGCGCGCCGCCGAGGGCCAGGAGCTGGAGGTCCGCGACCGCGCGGAGATCGCCGATCACGCGGCGATGGGCCGCGGGCCGCGGGGCGCCGACCTCTTCCTCCGGGCCGCCGAGCTGTACGCCGAGGCGGGCGACCCGGGCGAGGCGCTGGCGGCGCGTTCCCGCGCCGCGTACGTCCAGGCGCTGTCCGGCGGGGCCGCGGAGGTCCTGGACACCGTCGTGGAGCTGCGCGAGCAGGTGCTGGTCCTCTTCGCGGAGGGCGGGACCGGGGTGTCGCAGACGGCGTCCGTGCTGGTGGGGCGGGCGCGGACGCTGATGCAACGGGTGGACGAGCTGGAGGCAGGTCCGGAGAGCGGACAGCCACTCGCCGACACCGGTTCCGACGCCGGCTCCGATTCCGAGGGCGATGTCATGGTCGCCGCCGAGGAGGCCGCGCGGGAGTTGCTGGCCCTCGCGGAGCCGCATGCCGGGGACGACGTGGCGCTGGCCTCTCGGGCCGCCGAGGCGTACGCGATGCTCGGGGAGCTCGCGGCCCGCGCGGATGACGCCGAAGGAGCCGCCGAACTACTGTCGCTCGCCGTCGACGGGTTCGTGGCGGCCGGGCTGCCGTGGTTCGCCGTCGAGTACGACTCCCGGCTCGCCGGGATCGCGATGCACCTCGGCGACACGGAGGCGGCCGAGCGGGCGACGCGCGCGGCGCTGGACCACGGAGGGTCCCACCTGGAGCCGGCCGGCCGCGCGCAGCTGCATCTCCGGCTCGCCGAGATACTCGCCGCCACCGGGCGGTTCGGGCCCGCCTCGGAGCACGCCCTGGAGGCCGCGCACTGGGCCGACGAAGCGGGAGAGGCCGCCACGTTCGGGGCCTGGGCGCGGCACCAGCTCGGTGGTTTCCTGGTCCGCCGGGGGCGGTGGGCGGAGGCCGCCGAGATCCTGGAGTCGGCGCTGCCGGATCTGACCGGCGAGACACATGGCGACGGCTCGATCGTGCAGACGCGCTGGTGGCTCGGCGACTGCCTCACCGAGCTCGGCGAGCACCGCGAGGCCGCCGAGCACTGGCTGCGTGCCGCGGACGTCGCCCGGCACTGGCCCGAGCAGCGCGACCACGCGATGCTCGCGCACCTCGCGGCCGAGGCTCTCGGGCGCGCCGGGATGGCCGCCCAGGCGGATCAGGCGTACGCCCGCGCGGGCGACCTCTGGCGCGAGCTGGGCAACGTCCACGGGCTGGTCCGGGCGCTCCGGGCACGCGCCTGGGCCGCGGCCCGGCTGGACGGCGGGCTCGACGGGGCGCGGGAGCTGATGGGCGCGGCGGTCCAGGAGTGCGAGTCGGCGGTGGAGAACTGGTCGGCCGCGCCGGGCTCGCCGGTCACCTCGGTCTCGCCCCTCTCGCTGGAGGCCGAACACTCGGCCGTGCCGGACGACTCACTCGAGGACGAGGAGGCGCGGCGCCGTATCGTCGCCGAACTCGGCCACACCCAGCGTCAGTTCGGGGATCTGGTGGCCCGTTCCGTGCCGAACGACGCGGAGGAGGCCGCCTCGCGGGAGGCGTTCGAGGAGGCTCTGGGGCATCTCACCCTGGCGAGCGCCGTGTTCGCCTCCCTCGGGGACGACCTGCTCGACGCCCGGACGGGCGCCGAGTTGGCGGCCGGCTGGCTGGAGGCCGACCTGGGTCGGCACGAGTCCGCCACGGCACGCGCGCGCGTGGTCCTCGCCGCGTGCGCGCGGCTGGACGGGCAGGTCGCCGAGGCCCGGCGGGCCGAGGCCGAGAAGATGCTCACGCTCATGGAGAGGGCCGACAAGGCCTGATCGATGCCGAGGCGCGGGATCCCCGCGCCTCGGCACCCGGGTGTCCGGCGCGGAGGCCCGGCCCCGCACCCAGGTGTCCGGCGCGGGAGATCGGGGCGCCGTCGAGATCCGCGTCGTCACCCTGGTGGCGACGTCGTCGCCCCCTGCTGCCGCGTCCGTGTGGTGCCCGCACCGCGGACCGCTGTGCGGGTCTCACCGCGGACCGGCGGCGGGGGTCGTCCCGGCGACGTCGGAAGCCGCCGCGTCGCCGCCCCGGATCGTCTCCGCCGCAAGGCGCAGTTCGTCCAGCACCGTTCGTACGGCCTTGCGTGCCACGCGTTCGGGGCGGTGGAGCACGTCGATGCGCCGTATGGCGTGGACCCCGCTGAGCGGCCTGAGAACCAGCGCGGGATGCGGGCGCGTGGTCCAGCGGGGCATCAGGGCGAGGCCGCCTCCCGCGGCGACGGTCTCCGCGACGACGGAGAATTCGTTGATGCGGTGGACGATGTCGAGCCGCCGGTTCGCGGCCGCCGCGATGGCGTCGATGGTCGCCATCAGCGGAAATCCGTCGTGCACGGTGATCCAGGGCCGGTCCGCGACATCACGCGGGGTCAGACGCTCCGCGCGGGCCAGCGGGTGGTCGGCCGGCATGGCGACGTCGAGCGGTTCGCGCAGCAACGTGGTCGCGGTGACGGTACGGGGCCAGGGCGGCGCGTGTTCCAGGTGATGGGCGACTACGAGGTCGTAGTCCCGTGTCAGCCGGGGAAAGTGGTCCTGTGCCACGTCCTCGTCGGCGAGCGAGAGCCGTGGCGCCCGCGGGTCCCGGCCGCGCAGCAGGACCGGGAAGAAGGTGGCGGCCGCGCTGTGGAAGGCGGCCACCGACACGTCTCCGGCCGGCTCGTCGACGAACTCGTCCACGCAGTGCCGTGCCCGGGCGAGGGCGCTCTCCACCTCGATCGCCGCTCCGGCCAGCGCCCGCCCGGCGTCCGTCAGCACCAGTCGTCGTCCGTCGCGTTCGGTGAGCGGGACGGGAATCGAGCGTTGCAGCAGCCGCAGGTGCTGCGAGATGGCCGAGGGGGTCATCAGCAGCGCCTCCGCCACGGCGGTGACACTTCCCAGCTCACCGAGTTCACGCAGGATCCGCAGCTGCCGCTCGTTCATCCACGCATTGTAGTGATGCTTAAAAGACGGTGAAGAACTTCGCTCTGGGCTTCAGGGTCGGGGTGCGGGAGCGTGTGGGGCGTGTCCCGAGTCCGCAGCACCGACGCGGTGCTTCTCCTTGTCGCCGCAGTCTGGGGTTCCAGTTATCTGGCCGCCAAGACCGCCACATCGGCGCTCCCCGTCCTGCTGGTCCTCTTCGCCCGGTACGGCATCTCGGCCGCCGCCTGCGTCGCCCTCCTCGCCGCCCGGCGCCGGACGAGGCGCTGCACACGCGACGAGCTCCGCGTGGGGGCGGCACTGGGGATCACGCAGGCGGCGGTCCTGGTCCTGGAGACGTACGGGGTCGCGCACACCAGCGCGGCCAACGCGGGCCTGATCATCAGCCTCACCGTCGTCCTCACCCCGCTGCTGGACCGCACGTCCGGCACGGCGGGGCTGCCGCTTCGCTACTTCGCCGCCACCGGCCTGTGTCTGCTGGCGGTCGGGCTCCTGGTGTCCGGCAGCGGGTTCCACTCACCCCGGAGCGGTGACCTGCTGATCCTCGCCGCCGCGCTGGTCCGCGCGGCCCATGTGGCGCTCGTGGGGCGGCTCACGGCCCGTCGCGCCGTACGGCCGCTGCACGTCACGGCCGTCCAGACGGTCGTCGGCACCGCCCTGTTCGCGGTGCCGGTCGCCGGCACCCTGCCGACGCTGGGCGGGGTCGATGCCGGTGGCTGGGCGCGGCTTCTCTATCTCGCCCTGTTCTGCAGCGTGTTCGCGTTCCTCGCCCAGACCTGGGCGGTGCAGCGCGGTTCCGCCAGCCGGGCCAGTCTGCTGCTGGGCACCGAGCCGGTCTGGGCCGTCGCGGTCGGTATCGGTCTGGGCGGCGAACACCTCACGGCCCTCACCGCCCTCGGTGCCGTGCTCATGGTCGCCGGAACCTACTGGGGGCAGGCCGTCGAACGCGCCCACCGGACGGCCGTACCCAGGGAGTCCTCCCAGCGGCAGACGCTGCCCGCGAGCGTCTGATCACCGTCGCGGGCGGCGTCCCGTGTCCGGCTACTCGACCCCGATCAGCAGCAGCGCGCCCTGGCGCCCGCCCCGGTACACCACGGTGTCCACCGCGAGGTACGACTCCCGCACCCGGGACTCCAGGTGCGCGGCGATGGTCTCGGGGGCCTCGTCGCCCAGGACGAGGGTGACCATCTCACCGCCCGCCGCGAGCATGCGGTCGAGGACGGTCTCGGCCGTGGTGGTGAGGTCGGCGCCGATGACCGCGACGTCGCCGTCGATGAGGCCGAGGACGTCCCCGGCCTGGCAGATGCCGGCCATCGTCCAGGACTGCCGTTCGGCGACGGCGACCTCGGCGTAGCGGGTGGCGCCGGCCGCCGAGGTCATCGCGACGACGTCCTCGTCGAAGCGGCGCTCCGGTTCGTGCACGGCCAGCGCGGCGATCCCCTGGACGGCGGAGCGGGTCGGGATCAGCGCGACCCGGACGCCCTCGGCGCGGGCCTGTTCGGCTGCCGCCGCCGCGGTGTGCCGCAGATCGGCGTCGTTGGGCAGCAGCACCACCTCGCGCGCGTGGGCCCGTCGTACGGCCTCCACGAGTTCCCCGCTGGCCGGCGGCTCCCCAGGCCGGGCGAGCACGGTGGTCGCCCCCGCCTCCGTGTACAGCCCGGCCAGGCCCTCGCCCGGCACGACGGCCACGACGGCTCGCTGTGCCCGCTCGCGGGGCGGACGCCCGGCTCCGGTGTGTACGTCGCCGAGCCCGAAGTGGGTGATCCGGATGCGGTACGGCCGCCCCGCCTCGACGCCCGCCTCGACCGCCGCGCCCGCGTCGTCGACGTGCACATGGACGTTCCACAGCCCGTCGCCGCCGACCACGACGAGGGAGTCGCCGAGTCCGTCGAGCCGGGCCCGAAGACGGTCCACGGCAGCGTCCTCCGCCTCCAGGAGGTAGATCACCTCGAAGGCGGGATGACCGTCCTCCGCCGCCCCGTCCACGCAGGCGCCCGCGCCGTCCGCGTCCAGCGCGCCGGCTTCAGCGGCTCCGGTGACGTCGGGAGGGGCGTCCGGGGTGCCGACGGTTCCGGCCGCCGAGATGTCGGCCGTACCAGCGGCGCCCGTGGCATCGGGAACGGTCACCGATCCGGGCCCGTGGAGGCCGGCAGCCCTCGCGGGCGTCCCCGGCGTCTCCCCCGTGAACGTCTCCACCAGCGCCGCGAGCACCGTCACCAGTCCCCGGCCGCCCGCGTCGACCACACCGGCGTGCTCCAGGACGGCGAGCTGGCCGGTGGTCGCGGCGAGTGCGACGCGGGCTCCCTCGTAGGCCGCGTACGCGACCGCGCCGCAGTCCCCCTCGGCGCCGGAAGCCGCGTCGGCGGCGGCCGAGGCGACGGTGAGAACCGTGCCCTCGACGGGGTGCGCGACGGCCCTGCGGGCGGAATCGGCGGCGTTCCGCAGGGCGAGTCGCATGCCCTGGCCGTCGGTGTGAGCCGTCTCACCATCGGCGGCGAGCACCTGCGCCATGCCCCGCAGCAGCTGCGCGAGGATGGTTCCGGAGTTGCCCCGGGCGCCGATCAGGGCTCCGTGCGCCATCGCCCGCGCGGCAGCGGCGAGGGGAACACCGCGGCCGCCCGCGGACCCGGTTCCGCCGGCCGCCCCGTTCCCTTCGGGGGCCTCGGACACCGGAGCGGCCATCGCCTCGTAGCCCGCGAACACCGCCTCGACCGCGGCCGCCGCCGACTCCACCGTCAGATACAGGTTCGTTCCGGTGTCGCCGTCCGCAACCGGGTAGACATTGATCGCGTCGATCTCCTCGCGCGCGCGGCCCAGGGCCTCCAGCGCGAGCCCGCACCAGGTGCGCACCGCGAGAGCATCGAATGTCTGCGGCACCTGCGGCACCTGCGCCTCCTTGAGCTGCTGGACGTGGGACGCAGCGTAGACCCAGAGAGGGTTACTGCCGGTAGAGGGCCCCGAGGCGGGCGCGGTGGCAACCGGCAGGTCATGGTAGTTTCGTTCTCCGGACGCAGTCGTTGTATGCTGCTCCAGTTGCCCGATCCGATCGGGCCATCCCCCTGGCACCGCCACTCAGATCCTAGATCTTGATTCTCGGCATGCCGGGATCAACCGTAAGTGCATCTGAAGTCTTTGGAGTGACCCGTGGCTGCCAACTGCGACGTCTGCGGCAAGGGGCCGGGCTTCGGCAACAACATCTCGCACTCGCACCGCCGTACACCGCGTCGCTGGAACCCCAACATCCAGCGCGTACGTACCGTGGTGGGCGGGACGCCGAAGCGCGTGAACGCTTGCACCTCGTGCATCAAGGCCGGCAAGGTCACGCGCTGACAACCGCTAGCGCGCGGCCACTGCTGGTACGTCTGCATTGAGCCCGTCCACCTCACGGTGGGCGGGTTTTCTGCTGCCCTCGTACGTCACGCCGCGTGCGCCCAGCGGGACCTTCCGCGTCCGTGAGCCCCTGGGCCGGGCCCTTTACGGGCCGGGCCCACTCATGATCAACGAGGGCGCCGGCAACTCGGCCACGGCCCGGAGCGGTTCCGCGGCGATCCGCCCAGCGGGCCGACGGGCCACGTCATTTCATTCTCCGGACCCCGAAGTCCACCCCTCGGACGGCACGTTGGGCGCCGGAGGCACGCCCCGGCGCCGCGGCCTCAGGACTCGATGTCCCCGAAGTGGTCCCAGCCGCCCTTGCTCGTCCAGGGAGCGCCGTCCACGGTGACCTGGGGCAGGGCCGACGGGTTGAGGACCTCGCCGATCACCTTCCAGCGCGCGGGCAGCTTCACGTCCGGCGGGAAGGTCGCGACGATCGCGTGGTCCTCGCCGCCGGTGAGCACCCACTGGATGGGGTCGACCCCGACGGCCTGGCCGATGTCGTTCATCTGGGAGGGGATGTCGATGTCCCCGGAGCGGACGTCGATGCGCACCTTGCTCGCCTCGGCGATGTGTCCGAGGTCGGCGATCAGACCGTCGCTGACGTCCGTCATCGAGGTCGCGCCGAGCCCGGCGGCGGCCGGACCCGCGTGGTACGGCGGTTCGGGCCGGCGGTGGGCCTCGACGAAGGCGCGCGGCGAGCGGAAGCCCCGGGAGAGCACCGCGAACCCCGCCGCGGACCAGCCCAGCCAGCCGGTCACGGCGACGACGTCGCCGGGCTGCGCGCCGGCCCGGGTGACCGGCTCGTGGTTGCGCAGATCGCCGAGCGCGGTGATCGCGATGGTGATCGTCTCGCCCCGTACGACATCCCCGCCGACCACGGCCGCCCCGGCGACCTGGCACTCGTCGCGCAGCCCGTCCATCAGCTCGGAGGGCCAGGTGGCCGGGAGCTCGGCGGGCACGACCAGGCCGAGCAGCAGCGCGGTCGGGACGGCGCCCATCGCGGCGATGTCGGCGAGGTTCTGCGCCGCCGCCTTGCGGCCGACGTCGTACGCCGTGGACCAGTCACGGCGGAAGTGCCGTCCTTCGAGGAGGATGTCGGTGCTCGCCACGACCCTGCGGTCCGGCGCTGCCACCACCGCGGCGTCGTCGCCGGGACCGACCCGGACCGCCGGGGTGGTGGTGAGACGCGAGGTGAGCTCTCGGATGAGCCCGAACTCCCCCAACTCGCCCACGGTGCCCTTCATGATCGTCGTGCTCCCTCTGTCGCTGCTCGTGCCCGGTCGCGAGCCGTCTGAGTACTCGGTACGGTCGAGTTGACCGTCAACTTGCGCAGTCCCTCCACCCCGGCGCGCGAGCCCCAGTCACCGCGGGTCTCCCCGCGGCGAGCGGCAACGCGATACCGTGGCGTTCCTTTTCCCCACATGATCCTCGTGGCCGCCCTGGAGGTTCCGTGGTACAGGCGTACATCCTGATCCAGACGGAGGTCGGCAAAGCGTCGACCGTCGCCGAGACGATCAGCAAGATCCCGGGGGTGATCACGGCCGAGGACGTGACAGGACCGTACGACGTGATCGTGCGTGCCCAGGCCGACACCGTCGACGACCTCGGTCGCATGGTGGTCGCCAAGGTCCAGCAAGTGGACGGCATCACCCGCACCCTGACCTGCCCGGTCGTGCACCTGTAGCCCCCGTCTACCCTTGGCCGGTGAACTCCTTCCGTCACCGGCGCACCGCTCTCCTCGGGCCGCCCGCTCTCGCGGCGCTGATCACGATCGCGGGCTGCTCCTCAGCAGACGACAGCGCGTCCGTCGCGGTTCCGAGCCCGGACACGAAGGTCACCGAGCTGTGCCAGAACCTGGACAAGGCGCTGCCGCGGACAGTGGACGGCCAGGGCCGCGAGGACCCGGAGCCCCGGTCCGCGCTGACCGCGGGCTGGGGAAGCCCGGCGATCATACTGCGCTGCGGTGTCGAGCGGCCTCCGAAGATGGTCGACCCGAAGGTGGCGACGGGCGACGACCCGAAGGCGGTCGGCGGCGGTGTGAACGGCGTCGACTGGCTGATGGAGAAGCAGGACGACGGGACGACCCGCCTCACCACCGCTTCGCGTCTGGCGTACGTCCAGGTCACGGTGCCCGGGAGCGCCGATCCCTCCGGGGTGCTCGTCGACCTGGCCGCAGCCGTCAAGAAGGCGATCCCCAAAGGGATCGCCGACTGACACCGTGGTCCCGCGGGATGCTCAGCGCAGTCCCGTGGACCGCCGCAGCGCCGCCTGGATCAGACGGTCGACGAGCTCCGGGTAACCGACGCCCGTCTCCCGCCACATGCGCGGGTACATGGAGATCGGCGTGAAGCCCGGCATCGTGTTGATCTCGTTGATCACGAACTCGCCGTCCTCGGTGAGGAAGAAGTCCGCGCGGACCAGGCCCTCGCAGGAGGCCGCTTCGAAGGCCTCGACGGCCAGGCGGCGGACCTCGGCGGTCTGCTCCCCGGTGAGCGGCGCGGGCACGATCCCGTCGGCCGCGTCGATGTACTTGGCCTCGAAGTCGTAGAAGGCGTGCGACTGCACGGGCGGGATCTCGGCGGGGACCGAGGCGCGCGGCCCGTCCTCGAACTCCAGGACACCGCACTCGATCTCGCGGCCGCGCAGCAGCGCCTCCACGATGATCTTCGGGTCGTGCCGCTGGGCCTCCGCGATGGCCTCGTCGAGGCCCGAGAGGTCGTCGACCTTGGTGATGCCGAACGACGAACCCGCGCGCGCGGGCTTCACGAAGAGCGGCCAGCCGTGCTCACCCGCGAAGTCGACGATCTTCTTGCGGGCGGCGGACTCGTCCCGCTGCCACTCGCGCGGCCGGATCACCACGTACGGGCCCACCTTCAGGCCGAACGAGGTGAACACCCGCTTCATGTAGTCCTTGTCCTGGCCGACGGCCGAGGCGAGCACGCCCGAGCCGACGTAGGGGACCCCGGAGAGCTCCAGGAGTCCCTGAAGGGTGCCGTCCTCGCCGTACGGGCCGTGCAGCATCGGGAAGACGACGTCGACCTCGCCGAGCGCCTTGGGGACCGAACCGGGTGCGTTGTAGACGACCTCGCGGTTGGCCGGGTCGACGGGGAGCACCACGCCGCCCTCGCTGGACTCGGCGAGCTGCTCGACGCTGGGCTGCTTGCGGTCGACGATCGCCATGCGTTCCGGCTCGTCCGCGGTGAGCGCCCAACGGCCGTCCTGGGTGATGCCGATCGGCAGTACGTCGTACTTCGTACGGTCGATGGCGCTGAGGACGGCGCCGGCCGTGACCACGGAGATCCCGTGCTCGGAGCTGCGGCCGCCGAACACGACGGCCACGCGCGGCTTGCGAGGCGGCTGCTCAGGGTTCTGGGAGAGGTTCTCGGTGCTCATATCGGGTTGAGAGTACCCGGTGGTACGGCGGTGGGTCAGCGCCCCACGGCGGCCGTTGCTCAGCGTCGTACCGACCGTTGCGGAGCGTCGCCCACCTGGCGGTTCGGCGCTGCCGGTTCAGCGGCGTTCGGGCTTGGCGCTGCGCGACATCAGCTCCTTGAGGGCGACCACCGGGGGCTTGCCCTCGTGGACGATGCTGACGACCGTCTCCGTGATCGGCATGTCGACGCCGTGCCTGCGGGCCAGATCCAGCACGGACTCACAGGACTTGACGCCCTCGGCGGTCTGCCGGGTGACCGCGATGGTCTCCTGGAGGGTCATGCCCCTGCCGAGGTTGATGCCGAAGGTGTGGTTGCGGGAAAGCGGCGAGGAGCAGGTCGCGGCGAGGTCGCCGAGGCCCGCGAGGCCGGAGAACGTCATCGGGTCCGCGCCCATGACGAGTCCGAGCCGGGTGGTCTCGGCCAGGCCGCGGGTGATCAGCGAGCCCTTGGCGTTGTCGCCCAGGCCCATGCCGTCGGCGATGCCGACGGCGAGACCGATCACGTTCTTGACGGCGCCGCCGAGTTCGCAGCCCACCACGTCGGTGTTCGTGTACGGGCGGAAGTACGGGGTGTGGCAGGCGGCCTGGATGCGCCGGCCCACCGCCTCGTCGCGGCAGGCGACGACCGCGGCCGCGGGCATCCGCTGGGCGATCTCCTTGGCCAGGTTGGGTCCGGTGACGACGGCGACGCGGTCCGCGGAGACCTTGGCGACCTCCTCGATGACCTCGCTCATCCGCTTCACCGTGCCGAGTTCGACGCCCTTCATGAGCGAGACGAGCACGGTGTCAGGGGCTAGCAGCGGCACCCATTCCGTGAGGTTCTCGCGCACGGTCTGGGAGGGCACGGCGAGCACGGTGAAGTCGGCGTCGCGCGCGGCCTTCGCCGGGTCGGCGGTGGCCCGCAGGTTCTCGGGGAGTTCGATCCCCGGGAGGTAGTCCGGGTTCATCCGCGTGGAGTTGACCGCGTCGGCGAGTTCGGGACGGCGCGCCCACAGGGTGACGTCGCACCCCGCGTCGGCGAGCACCATGCCGAAGGCCGTACCCCACGATCCGGTTCCGAAGACGGCCGCCCTGACCGGCTTGCTCACGTGCCCTGCCCTTCTTCCTGCTGTGCTTTCCCCTTGGCCGCGGCCTTGCGGCGCTGCGCGATACGCACCTCGCGCGGGTCGTACACGTTCTCGGGCGCCTTCTCGCCGCGGATCAGCTCCAGCTGCGCGGTGACGGCGGCCATGATGACCTCCGTGGCCTCCTTCAGGAGGTCCGGGCTCATCTCCCTGTCGTAGAAGCGCGAGAGGTCCACCGGCGGGCCCGCGAGCACGTGGTGGGTCTTGCGCGGAAGGACGTTGGGCTTCTTGGCATACGGGGGCAGCAGTTCGTTGGCGCCCCACTGGGCGACCGGGATCACCGGGCACTTGGTCTGCAGGGCGACCCTGGCCGCACCGGTCTTGCCGGTCATCGGCCAGCCGTCGGGGTCACGGGTGAGCGTGCCCTCGGGGTAGAACGCGACGCACTCACCGCGTTCCACGGCGTCGATCGCGGCCCGGAAGGCGCTCAGCGCGTCGGTGCTCTCGCGGTAGACGGGAATCTGTCCGGTGCCGCGCATCGCGGCGCCGACGAATCCCTTCTTGAAAAGACCGGCCTTCGCCAGGAACCGCGGAACACGCCCGGTGTTGTACTGGTAGTGCGCATACGCGAACGGGTCCGCGTGGGAATTGTGGTTCACCGCGGTGATAAATCCGCCCTCGGCCGGAATGTTCTCCATTCCTCGCCAGTCCCGCTTGATCAGAACCATCAGCGGCGGTTTGCAGAGAACCGCTGCGAAGCGGTACCAGAAGCCGATTCTGCGGCGGGGCACGCGGACACCTTCCTCTAGAGCCTGGGGGGCCGCACAAGTGTCGCTCCAGGCCGCCTGTCTGTCGAGAACACCGTACGCCCCGGCGCCCGGACCGCCAGGGTGACCGGGTCACAATAAGGCGTGACTGGAGAGGGCGGAGCGCTCGTGCGGTGGACCTTGGTCGTACCCCTCAAACCTTTGGCGCGGGCCAAGAGCAGACTGGCGGACACCGCCTCCGACGTACTGCGCCCCGGCCTCGCCCTGGCGTTCGCGCAGGACACCGTGGCGGCCGCGCTGGCCTGCGCGGCGGTCCGGGATGTGGCGGTCGTCACGGGCGACGCGCTGGCCGGGCGGGAACTGTCCGCGCTGGGCGCGCGCATCGTCGCGGACGAGCCGGGAGGGGGCCTCAACGCGGCGCTGGCGCACGGAGCGATGGCCGTACGGTCCCGGGATCCCGAACGTGCGGTCGCCGCCCTGAACGCCGATCTGCCCGCTCTGCGGCCTTTGGAATTGGCCCGGGTACTGTCCGCCGCCGGTGAATTCCCCCGCGCTTTCCTGGCCGATGCCGCCGCAATCGGCACCACTCTCCTGGCCGCTTCCCCCGGCGTGGAATTGCTCCCCGCTTTCGGCGGCGATTCCCGGGCCCGCCATCGCGCCTCGGGAGCCGCGGAACTCCGTCTCGACGCGGTGGATTCCGTACGCCAGGACGTGGACACCCGGGACGATCTGCGGGCGGCGCTGGCCCTCGGCGTGGGGCCGCGCACGGCCGCCGCGGCGGCGCGCCTGCTGATTCCCGGGCAGTAGGCGGCACTCGGCGGCAGACAGGGCCGGTTCGGGGTCCGTGCGGCCGGGCGATCCCGGCGTCCCTCGCACGGCACTCCGCGCGGTGGGGTCAGTAGGCTGCCCCCATGCAGGCGACCTCGTACACGTACGACCCCGAGTCCCGCAGCGGACAGGTGCTGCTCGACGACGGCACTCCGGTGCCCTTCGACGGGCCGGCGTTCGACGCCGGCGGGCTGCGGCTGCTGCGGCCGGGCCAGCGCGTGCGGATCGAGACCGAAGGCGAGGGCGCGGAGCGCCGGATCACCCTGATCACGCTGCAGACGTTCTGAACATGCCGCGGGGGGGGGGGGGGGGGGGGGGGGGGGGGGGGGGGGGGGGGGGGGGGGGGGGGGGGTGGGGGTGGGGGGGGGGGGGGTTTGTT
>NZ_JBVJCT010000032.1:50501-95839 GCF_055588305.1 Streptomyces sp. NPDC042002
GCGGGGCAGGGGGGGGGGGGGAGAAAAGGAGGGAGGGGGGGGGGAGTGCAGAACACCCCGAACAAGGGGAAGGAGGTGAGGAACGTACAGTGGCCCGGCCTCCGGGGGGACCCCCGCCCCGGCGCGTGAAGTGCCCCTGCGCCCGGCTTCTAACGGGCGGTGGCCTTCTTGGCGGTGGTCTTGCGAGCCGTCGACTTCTTGGCGGGGGCCTTCTTGGCCGTGGCCTTCGTCGCCGGGGTCGTCTTGGCCGCGGTCTTCTTGGCGGTGGTCGTCTTGGCCGCGGTCTTCTTGGCCACGGTCTTCTTCGCGGCGGCCGTCTTCGCCGTCGTCCTCTTCGCCGCCGTCTTCTTCACGGCGGCCGTGGTCTTCTTCGCGACCGTCTTCTTCGCCGTGGTCTTCCTGACCGCCGCCTTCTTGGCGGTGGTGGCCTTCTTCGCCGCCGCCTTCTTCACCGTCGCGGAAGCTCCGCCGGAGAGGCTGCCCTTCGGGGCCTTCTTGACCGCGACGTCGTTCTTCGGGAGCTTCTTCGAGCCGCTCACCAGGTCCTTGAAGCCCTGGCCGGCACGGAAGCGCGGCACGGACGTCTTCTTGACCCGAACACGCTCACCCGTCTGCGGGTTGCGGGCGTAACGAGCCGGACGGTCAACCTTCTCGAAGGAACCGAAGCCGGTGACCGAGACCCGGTCTCCGCCGACAACCGCACGGACGATGGCGTCCAGTACCGCGTCGACCGCGTCGGCGGCCTGCTGACGCCCGCCGACCTTGTCGGCAATCGCTTCTACGAGCTGCGCCTTGTTCACGTCTTCCCCTTCGGAGACATTGCCCGAACGAATGCGTTCAAGCTTTTTCGCACGTTAGGCAGATATATACCGCAAATCAAACACGAAACGGGCTAATCACCCTTGTGCCGCAACGAACTCGGGCCGCAGCGGAGTTCCTCAGCGTTCCTCTTCGAGGAATCGGCCCTCGTCGAGGTCGGTGGTGAACCGCTCCAGACGCCTTGTCGCATCGGCGAGATCGTGCTTGGCCGCGGCCGTAATGACCAGCAGCTTCCGGGTCAGCGCCATCCGTACGCCCTCCGGGACTTGCAGTGCGCGCACTCTTGTGTGCGCTTCCTTGAGTTGGGCCGCGACTGCCATGTAGAGCTCGAGTTGGCCGTCACGTTCCATGCACAGATTGTGCCATCTGGGGCGAGTTGTCGCCTGCGCAGGGGGTAACTGCCGTCCACCGGAGGCCTCCTGACCGCCCTGGCCGGAAGTCGCCCCTCCCTGCGCGTACCCAGGCAACATCCTTTGTAACCAAGGGAGTTGACATGGTTCTCAAGGGCACGCGGGAGCCGTCCGGGAGCAGAAACAGCTGTACCCCCAACCGTCCACGATTGGGGGTACAGAGGGGTGTTGCGGTGGCTGAAATCTGTCTTGACCCGGCCGCGATCCGGCCGCGAGGTCAGACGTGCAGCGTCTTCGGCTTGTGCGAGGGCCGCTTGGCCTCGTACGTCGCGATGTCGCCCTCGTTCTGGAGGGTGATGGAGATGTCGTCCAGCCCGTTCAGCAGCCGCCAGCGGGCGTTCTCGTCGAGCTCGAAGGCGGCCGTGATGCCCTCGGCGCGCACCTCACGGGCCTGAAGGTCGACCGTGATCTCGGCCTCGGGGTCCTTCTCCGACAGTTCCTGGAGCGCGTCCACGATCGTCTGCTCCAGAACCACCGTGAGCAGGCCGTTCTTGAGTGAGTTGCCGCGGAAGATATCGGCGAAACGGGACGAGATGACGGCCTTGAAGCCGTAGTTCTGGAGCGCCCAGACGGCGTGCTCGCGGGAGGAACCCGTACCGAAGTCGGGACCCGCCACCAGAACCGTGGCGCCCTTGCGCTCGGGCTGGTTGAGGACGAAGGACGGGTCCTTGCGCCAGGCCTCGAAGAGACCGTCCTCGAAGCCGTCCCTGGTCACCTTCTTGAGCCAGTGGGCGGGGATGATCTGGTCGGTGTCGACGTTGCCGCGGCGCAGCGGGACGGCCCGGCCGGTGTGCGTGGTGAATGCTTCCATGGCTCTCAGACTCCAGCGGGCACAGGGGCGTCGGACAGGTCGGCCGGGGAGGCCAGGCGGCCGGCGACCGCCGAGGCGGCGGCGACCTGCGGCGAGACCAGGTGCGTACGGCCGCCCTTGCCCTGCCTGCCCTCGAAGTTGCGGTTGGAGGTGGAAGCGGAGCGCTCACCGGGAGCCAGCTGGTCGGGGTTCATGCCCAGGCACATCGAGCAGCCCGCGTGCCGCCATTCGGCGCCGGCCTCCTTGAAGACCACGTCCAGGCCCTCGGAGACGGCCTGCAGTCCGACCCGCGCGGAGCCGGGGACGACCAGCATCCGTACGCCGTCGGCGACTTTGCGGCCCTCGACGACCGCGGCGGCCGCCCGCAGGTCCTCGATACGGCCGTTGGTGCACGAACCTACGAAGACGGTGTCGACCTTGATGTCACGCAGCGGCTGTCCGGCGGTCAACCCCATGTATTCCAGGGCCTTTTCGGCGGCCATGCGCTCCGAAGCGTCTTCGTACGAAGCCGGGTCGGGGACGTTCGCCGAAAGCGGCGCGCCCTGGCCGGGGTTGGTGCCCCAGGTGACGAACGGCGACAGGGAGGCGGCGTCGATGACGACCTCCGCGTCGAATTCGGCGTCGTCGTCGGACTTCAGGGTCTTCCAGTATTCGACCGCGGCGTCCCACTCCTCGCCCTCGGGGGCGTGCGCACGGCCCTTGAGATAGGCGAAGGCGGTCTCGTCGGGGGCGATCATGCCCGCGCGGGCGCCGGCTTCGATCGACATGTTGCAGATGGTCATCCGGGCCTCCATCGAGAGCTTCTCGATGGCGGAGCCGCGGTATTCCAGGATGTAGCCCTGGCCGCCGCCGGTACCGATCTTGGCGATGATCGCCAGGATCAGGTCCTTGGCGCTGACGCCGTCGGGCAGATCGCCGTCGACCGTGATGGCCATGGTCTTCGGGCGGGCCAGCGGCAGCGTCTGGGTGGCCAGCACATGCTCGACCTGCGAGGTGCCGATGCCGAACGCCAGGGCGCCGAAGGCACCGTGCGTGGAGGTGTGGGAGTCACCGCAGACCACCGTGGTGCCCGGCTGGGTCAGACCCAGCTGCGGTCCCACCACGTGCACCACGCCCTGCTCGACGTCGCCCAGCGAGTGCAGCCGCACGCCGAACTCGGCGGCGTTCTTGCGCAGCGTCTCGAGCTGGACCCGGGAGACCGGGTCGGCGATGGGCTTGTCGATGTCGAGGGTCGGGGTGTTGTGGTCCTCGGTGGCGATGGTGAGGTCGAGGCGGCGCACCGGGCGCCCCGCCTGGCGCAGACCGTCGAAGGCCTGCGGACTGGTCACCTCGTGCAGCAGGTGCAGATCGATGAAGAGGAGGTCGGGTTCGCCATCGGCGCGCCGGACGACATGGTCGTCCCAGACCTTCTCCGCGAGTGTCCTACCCATCGCTTTCCCTCCGGCCGGCTTGTGTGGCGCCGGCCCAACTAGAGATTTCCGGGGCGGTGAACGTCCGTACCCCTTGTACCGGACGTCGTCCGCCGGACCCGTTGGTCCGCGGGCCGCTGTGTCTACAAGGGTGGCGCGTTCCACCGGAAATTGAACTTGCGTTTCACAGAGTGAGACGCGAGTATCGTTTCATGGACAACAGTAGCGGCGTCGGCGTTCTGGACAAGGCAGCCCTTGTCCTGAGCGCTCTGGAGTCCGGTCCGGCCACCCTCGCGGGCCTGGTCGCGGCGACCGGACTGGCACGACCCACGGCACATCGCCTCGCCGTGGCACTTGAACACCACCGCATGGTGGCGCGCGACATGCAGGGCCGTTTCATTCTCGGACCGCGGCTCGCCGAACTGGCCGCGGCGGCGGGTGAGGATCGTCTCCTCGCGACGGCGGGCCCGGTGCTCACGCATCTCCGGGACCTCACGGGCGAGAGCGCGCAGCTCTACCGCCGCCAGGGCGACATGCGCATCTGCGTCGCCGCGGCCGAGCGCCTGTCCGGTCTGCGGGACACCGTCCCGGTCGGCTCGACCCTCACCATGAAGGCCGGTTCCTCCGCCCAGATCCTGATGGCCTGGGAAGAGCCGGAGCGGCTGCACCGCGGTCTGCAGGGCGCCCGCTTCACCGCCACCGCCCTGTCGGGAGTACGGCGCCGGGGCTGGGCCCAGTCGATCGGTGAGCGCGAGCCGGGCGTGGCGTCCGTCTCCGCGCCGGTCCGCGGTCCCTCGAACCGGGTCGTGGCCGCTGTCTCGGTCTCCGGACCGATCGAGCGCCTGACCCGCCACCCGGGCCGGATGCACGCCCAGGCCGTCATCGACGCCGCAGGCCGTCTCTCCGAGGCCCTGCGCCGCACGGGCTGACCTTCGCTCCACCGCTCCACTCCCGCGCGTGACGGGACGGGCCGGCCTCAACGCCGCGGCAGGCCCTCCCCGATGCGCACGTCCCGTACGCGGGGTGTGCCGGCCCCCGAGGCCCGGTGCACCCCGCGCTCTCTTGTCCGGCGTGACCGAACTCATGACGGCGTACGCCGAGTTGATCTCCGGCCGGGCGAGAGAAGCCGATCTCCGGCCGACGGCCGACGCACGAGAACGTGTCCAGGAACGCCGAAAGGGCCCCCACCGAAGTGGAGACCCTTTCGGACCGTGTACCCCCGACCGGATTCGAACCGGCGCTACTGCCGTGAGAGGGCAGCGTGCTAGGCCGCTACACAACGGGGGCCTGGATCCTGCGTTTCCGCGGATCCGGGGCTGGGCTACCAGGACTCGAACCTAGAATGACGGTACCAGAAACCGTAGTGTTGCCAATTACACCATAGCCCATGGTGGTTTAGACCGTACCCCCGACCGGATTCGAACCGGCGCTACTGCCGTGAGAGGGCAGCGTGCTAGGCCGCTACACAACGGGGGCCCTAGCGATCCTGCATGAGGGGCAGCGGGTGCGACCCGAACTGCCTCCCTGGGAAGGATCTGTACCCCCGACCGGATTCGAACCGGCGCTACTGCCGTGAGAGGGCAGCGTGCTAGGCCGCTACACAACGGGGGCGTTGCGGATCTGGATCTCCGCGTGTGCAGATGAGCTCTGCGAGCTGGCCTACCAGGACTCGAACCTAGAATGACGGTACCAGAAACCGTAGTGTTGCCAATTACACCATAGGCCATTCAAACGCAACCCCACACGGGGATTTTGTTTTAACTAGCTCCTCCGGGCTCCGGCCTTTCGGCCCGCTCCCGGCGGCGCAGAAAGAACATTACCCGAAGGTGGACCACGCTCCAAAACGGGTATCCGCGCCGAGGACCGCGGGCAACTCGGCCAGCGAGCCGATGCGATGCGGACCCGTCCGCCCGACGGCGCCGGCGGCGTGAGCGCCGTCACGGTCGATCCACACCGAGAGCAGACCCGCGTCGGCCGCGCCCTGTCCGTCGATCTCCGGATGGTCCCCGACGTAGGCGACCCGGTGCGGCGGCAGGCCCAGGGCGTCGCAGGCCGCGTGGAAGGCGGCCGCGGCCGGTTTGGAGACGCCGAGTTCGGCGGCGCACAGGATCGCCTCGAAGCGGTCGTGCACACCGAGGACACGCAGCTTGCGGTCCTGCACGAGGAGGCTGGAGTTGGACAGGACCGCGTGCCGGTGGCTGGCGCCGAGGGCGTCCAGGGCGGGCAGGACGTCGGGGAAGAGGCTCCAGGCGCACTCGTAGTGCGTGATGTACCGGTCGAACCACGCGTCGGCCGCGGTGTCGCTCAGCGGCTCCCCGAGGAACACCCTGACGCGTTCCCTGCGCTGGCCAGGCCAGTCCGTCTCGCCCGCCGAGAACCTCGCCCACTGCGCGTCGGTGACCTCCCGCCAGCGGTCGAGGGCCTGCTCGACGGTCGTACGGCCGTCGAGCAGGCCCTCGGCCGCGAGGTGGTCCCGCATCCCGGCCCGGTCCGCGGCCGTGTAGTCGAAGAGCGTGTCGTCGATGTCCCAGACCACGGCGTCGATGCCCATGGACCGACCGTATCCCCGGGGGCGGCCCGCTGTCCCTCAGGGCGTCGTGGTCGTGCCGGTCAGCGTGAGCGCGGGGCCCTCGCCGTCACGCGGGTTCGCGGTGACCGTCCAGGTGCAGGTGCCCCGGGGCGCGGTGGCGCCGGAATCGGTCGCGCCGTCCCAGGAGGCGCGGACCGCCGCGGCGGCGGTGGCTCCGGTCAGCGTGCGGACGACCGTTCCGGAGGCGCCGCTCAGCGTCAGGGTCCAGTCGGCGGGCTTGTTCAGCTGCCACACGGGCCGCCACGGGGACGAGGTGCCCGGCCCTCCGGGCTGCGGGTCGGTCTGCGCCTCCAGCCGCGCGAGCGGCGAGGCCGGCACGCCTGCCGTGACGATCGCCACCTGACTCCGGTCCGTGAGGTACGCGATGTTCCCGCCGAACCGGTCAACCGCCCGGCGGCCGGTGCTGCCGCCGGTGTTCTGGTCCCAGGCGGGCAGCACGGCCACGGTCCGGGTGGTGGCCGTACCGGTGTGGAAGCCGGTGAGAAGCAGCTCGTGCCCCTCCCCCTGGAACTCGGCGCGCCGCACACGGCGCACTGGCGCTTCGTGAGCGCAAGGGGCATACAACTGCCCCATTGAGAGCGGGAGTTGACGGGATCAGTGAACTCCGGGCGACCGGCCCGTGTACACCGAAGGGCGGTGTCCGAAACGGACACCGCCCCCTGTGGGTACGTCGTACGGCTGCCGGCTACGCGGCGAGCCGCTCCAGCGCCGCGTCGACGCGGGCCAGCGTCGTCTCCTTGCCCAGGATCTCCAGGGACTCGAAGAGCGGCAGGCCGACCGTGCGGCCGGTGACGGCGACGCGGACCGGGGCCTGCGCCTTGCCGAGCTTGAGGCCGTGCTCCTCGCCGGCGGCCAGGACGGCCTCCTTGAGGGACTCCGGGGAGGACCAGTCGGCCGCGTCCAGCTTCTCGCGGGCCGTGCGGAGCAGGGCGTCGCTGCCCTCCTTCATGGCCTTCGTCCAGGAGGCCTCGTCGACGGCCGGCTCCGGCAGGAACAGGAAGTCGACGTTGTCCGTGATCTCGGAGAGGACCTTCATGCGCGACTGGGCGTGCGGGGCGATCGCCTGCCACTTCGCCTCGTCGAAGGCCTCCGGCGCCCAGGGCGCGAAGGGAGCGCGCAGCCACGGGGCACAGCGCTCGGTGAAGTCCTTCACGTCGAGCAGGCGGATGTGGTCGGCGTTGATCGCCTCGCACTTCTTCAGGTCGAAGCGGGCCGGGTTCGGGTTCACGTCCGTGACGTCGAACGCGGCGACCATCTCGTCGATGGAGAAGATGTCGCGGTCCGCCGCGAGCGACCAGCCGAGCAGGGAGAGGTAGTTCAGCAGACCCTCGGGAAGGAAACCGCGCTCCCTGTAGAGGTTGAGCGAGGACTCCGGGTCGCGCTTGGAGAGCTTCTTGTTGCCCTCGCCCATCACGTACGGGAGGTGGCCGAAGGCCGGGGTCTCCTTGGCGATGCCCAGCTCGGTCAGCGCCTTGTAGAGGGCGATCTGCCGCGGGGTGGAGGAGAGCAGGTCCTCGCCGCGCAGGACGTGGGTGATCTCCATCAGGGCGTCGTCGACGGGGTTGACCAGCGTGTACAGCGGCGCGCCGTTGGCCCGGACGATCCCGTAGTCCGGAACGTTCTCCGGGAGGTACGTGATCTCGCCGCGGACCAGGTCGTCGAAGGTGATCGCCTCGTCGGGCATCCGGAAGCGGACGATGGGCTTGCGGCCCTCGGCCTCGTACGCGGCCTTCCGCTCGGCGGAGAGGTCGCGGCAGTGGCCGTCGTAGCCGGAGGGCTTGCCGGCGGCGCGGGCCGCGTCGCGGCGGGTGTCCAGCTCCTCGGTCGAGCAGTAGCAGTGGTACGCGTGGCCCGCGTCCTGCAGCTTGCGGGCGACATCCTGGTAGATGTCCATGCGCTGCGACTGGCGGTACGGCGCGTGCGGGCCGCCGATCTCGGGGCCCTCGTCCCAGTCGAAGCCCAGCCAGCGCATCGAGTCGAGCAGCTGGTCGTACGACTCCTCGGAGTCGCGGGCCGCGTCGGTGTCCTCGATGCGGAAGACCAGGGTGCCTTCGTTGTGCCGGGCGAACGCCCAGTTGAACAGGGCGGTGCGCACCAGGCCCACATGGGGGTTGCCGGTGGGGGACGGACAGAAACGTACGCGGACGGTCGCGTTAGCCACGCTTGATCACCTTGTTGGTGAGAGTGCCGATGCCTTCGATGGTGACGGCGACCTCGTCGCCGACGTTCAGGGGGCCGACCCCAGCCGGGGTGCCGGTGAGGATCACGTCGCCAGGAAGCAGCGTCATGGCCTCGGTGATGTTGACGATCAGGTCCTCGATGGAGTGGGTCATCTCGCTGGTGCGGCCGAGCTGCCGCTGCTGCCCGTTGACCGTGCACTGGATCGTGAGGTCGGCGGGGTCCAGGTCCGTCTCCACCCAGGGGCCGAGCGGGCAGGAGCTGTCGAAGCCCTTGGCGCGGGCCCACTGCTTCTCACGCTTCTGGACATCGCGGGCGGTGACGTCGTTGGCGCAGGTGTAACCGAGGATGACGTCCTTGACCCGCTCGCGCGGGACCTCGCGGCACATACGGCCGATGACGACCGCGAGCTCGGCCTCGTGGTGCAGCTCGCTGGAGAAGGAGGGGTACTGGATCGGGTCGCCGGGACCGATGACGGAGGTCGACGGCTTGAAGAAGGCGAACGGGGCGTCGGGCACCTCGTTGCCGAGCTCCTTGGCGTGCTCCGCGTAGTTGCGGCCGAAGGCCACGACCTTGTTCGGGAGCACGGGCGGCAGCAGCCGGACCTTGTTCAGCGGGACCTTCGTACCGGAGAGCTCGAAGTCCGCGAACGGGATGCCCTTGATGATGTCGAGGACGAGCTCGTCCGGCTTGTCGCCCTCGACCGCGCCGAAAGCGACGTTGCCGTCGATGGAGAATCTGGCGATGCGCACGGGATCCTTGCGCCCCTCACTGAGCTGGCTGGAGTCTGACGCTCCAGGCTAACGCGGCAAGGGCTGCGGGCTTCGCGTATATCCGCCGGGACGGTGAGTGGTATCGGCCGGGACGGTGAGCGGCGGGGCCCGTCCGGGCCGTGAGCGACCCGAGGGGGCCACGCGCCGGGCGCGGGCCCCCTCGGATCACACCGTGCTCGCTTCGCTCACTCCGTGGCGGCGGCCGCGGCCGGGATGTCCATCAGGACGGTGCGGCGGGGGTTGGCCGTCTGCAGGGGAAGGTCGACCGCGTGCTCCGGCCGCTCCGGCGTCCGCAGGGCATCGGCGTCCTCGAGGTGCGCCAGCGTCGTGCGTCGCGGATTGGCTATGTTGCGGAACATCATCGTCGTCTTCACCGTTTTGCTCGACCTTGTCGTCCTGGGCGCCGGTCGGGGTCAAAGAGCCCCACATAGGCGCGGGTTGTCGGATTCGCCATCCCTGTAAAGCGTCAGGCTAAACATTCAATTCCCGGGCGGTGCCGTGAAGACGCCATGATCGCCGTGTGAGTTTCCTCACTCACCGAGAGACAAAGCGGTCAATCACGACCCTCAACCATGGCCGACCAAACGGACATTACTCCACTGAACCAATCATTCCGCTCCTGATCATCGCGACTGGGACAGGGTATATACACCAACGGCTCGTAGGCATACGCCCGGTATGTACGAGATCCCCTTGCACGCCTCGTGACGTGACCCTCACATGCTGTCACGGAGGTCACAGCCTGGTACTCGGGCCTTGTTGGAGATCCTGCACTGTGCTGGAATTCCTCGGACCGCCGCGGATTCACGATCCGGCGCGCAGGGGCGCAACGCAGCGCCGAGTGGCGGCGGGATAGGGGGAGCCTGCGCCGGTCACTACAGACCACACACGAGATGCGTATCTGCGCATCTCGTACAACGCCGACACCGTCCCGCCGTTCCAGCGGAGGGGCGCCTGGTCCAGAGGTTGCGACGCTAGTGCAGGGACGTTTCAAGAGGGATGGCAGCGCTTCGGCGGAGCCGGAGCCGCGCGGCGGGACCGACCGCGGTTCCTCGCCCCAGCACGCCCAGAACCCGGGACCGGCAGAGGTCGGCGGCAGCGGTGAACACTCCGCTCGCGCCGGCGCGAAGGCCAGTGCTCCCGCCACCACGACGGCCACCACGCCGAAGAGCACACCGGGCCCCGGCTCGCGCGTAGCTCTGCGGAACTGGCGCATCTCGACACGACTGGTCTCGCTGCTGGCGCTCCCCGTGGTCGCCGCGACCTCGCTGGGTGCGCTCCGCATCAACGAGTCGATGGACAACATCCAGCAGCTCGACAACATGCGCCTGCTGACCGAGATGACCAAGCAGGCCACCGAGCTCGCCGCCGCGCTCCAGGCGGAGCGCGACGAATCGGCCGGTCCGCTGGCTCACGGCGCCCTGGCGAACGACTACACCGTCAAAGGTGCGCGCGACAAGACCGATATCGCGAAGAAGAACTTCCTCGAAGGCACGCAGCAGGTCGACGACGCCACGGCCAAGGGTCAGTTGTCCGGTGTGCACGACAGCCTCGTCGGTGTCGTCAGTGAGCTGTACAACCTCAACCAGATCCGGCGCGACGCCTACAACGACCCCCAGAACTCGACCCAGACGGTGGACGCGTACCACCGTCTGGTGACCGAGCTCCTCGCGCTCTCGCAGGACATGGCCGAGGCGACCAGCAACCCGCAGATGATCCAGCGCACCCGTGCGCTGGCCGCCTTCTCCGCCGCCAAGGAGTACGCCTCCGTCCAGCGCGCCGTCATCGCCGCCGCGCTTCCCGAGCAGCCGAAGACCTACGGCGCGCTCTCGAAGAACGACCAGCAGTACGCGCTCTCCGCACAGCAGAGCCAGGCGTCCGAGAACGAGAGCTTCAAGAACATCTACGGTGCGGGCGCCGCGGCTCTGCTCGTGCCGATCGAGGGCGACAACCCGACGATCAAGTCCGCCGACCAGTACGCCAGGCGCGTGCTGAGCGGCCAGGACGGTCTGAAGACGCAGAACAAGCGTTCTTACAAGGACTGGGTCGACGACGACTCCGCCAAGATCGACCTGATGTCGAAGATCGAGACCACGCTGCTCGGCGAGATGGAGCAGAAGGCCCGCGAGCTGCGCAGCCAGGCCCAGAGCGATGCGATCGTCTCCGGTGTACTGATCCTGCTCGTCCTCGGTGTCTCGCTCGTCGGCGCCTTCGTGGTGGCCCGCTCCATGATCCGCTCGCTGCGCCGCCTCCAGGACACCGCGACCCGGGTCGCCCAGGAACGCCTGCCCGAGCTGGTCAAGCAGCTCTCGGAGTCGGACCCGCAGGACGTCGACACCTCCGTCGAGTCGGTCGGTGTGCACTCCCGGGACGAGATCGGCCAGGTGGCCGCGGCCTTCGACGACGTGCACCGCGAGGCCGTCCGCCTCGCCGCCGAGCAGGCCCTTCTGCGAGGCAACGTCAACGCGATGTTCACCAACCTCTCGCGCCGTTCCCAGGGTCTTATCCAGCGTCAGCTCTCGCTCATCTCCGAGCTGGAGTCCCGCGAGGCCGACCCCGACCAGCTCTCCTCGCTGTTCAAGCTCGACCACCTCGCGACCCGCATGCGCCGTAACGGTGAGAACCTTCTCGTTCTCGCCGGTGAAGAGCCCGGTCGCCGCTGGACCCGTCCGGTCCCGCTGGTCGACGTGCTCCGCGCCGCCGCCTCCGAGGTGGAGCAGTACGAGCGCATCGAACTCGCCTCGGTCCCGACCACCGAGGTCGCCGGCCGGGTCGTCAACGACCTCGTCCACCTGCTCGCCGAGCTGCTGGAGAACGCCACGTCGTTCTCCTCCCCGCAGACCAAGGTCAAGGTCACCGGTCACGCCCTGCCCGACGGCCGGGTGCTGATCGAGATCCACGACACGGGTATCGGTCTGTCCCCCGAGGACCTCGCCGCGATCAACGAGCGGCTCGCCGCTCCGCCCACGGTGGACGTCTCCGTCTCCCGCCGCATGGGTCTGTTCGTGGTCGGTCGTCTGTCACAGCGTCACGGCATCCGCATCCAGCTGCGTCCGTCCGACTCCGGTGGTACGACCGCGCTGGTCATGCTGCCGGTGGACGTCGCCCAGGGCGGCAAGAAGCCCATGCCGAACAAGCCGGGCCAGGGTGCCTCCGGCGGCGGCCCCGCGGCGGCGCAGGCTTCGGCCGGTCTGGCCGCGGCCCGTCAGTCGAACGGCGCGCTCGGTGCCGGAGCCCCCGCCGCTCCCGGTGGACCCCTCGGGGCCCCGCCGCAGCGCGGACAGGTCGGCGCCGCCCAGGGTCCGCGGGCCGCACTGCCCACGAGCAACCAGGGCGGTCGCCCGGGTGCTCCCGGCGGTGCGCGTGGTCCGCAGGGTCAGGGTGGCGGTCAGCAGGGCAGGCAGGCTCCGGCCGGCGCGAACGCCTTCGGGCAGAGCCCGCAGGGCTACCAGGCCGGGAACGGCAGCCCGCAGCAGGGATACGGCGGCGGATCGGCTTCCCCGAACGCCTTCGGTGACACCTCCGGCGGCCAGCAGAACTCGTTCGGCAACGGATCCGGTGCCGGACAGAACGCCTTCGGCGACAGCAACCCCGCGCCCGCCGCTCCGGCGCCCGCGCAGGCACCGGCCAGTGGCAAGGGCAGCCGTCGCCGGCCGCAGCTTCCGGGACGCGGTGGCGCGCGTGCCGAGCTGCCCGGTGGCAACACGGGTTCCCGCTCGCCGAGCTGGAGCGACGACAACGCGCAGCCGCCGGTTCCGCGTACGTCCCTCGACACCCCGCGCGGTCACGAGGACCCCGACTCCACGTCGCGGATGCCCCGGATCGACGACCGCCAGAACCCCGCCTCCACCGCGGAGTTCGCCCGTCCCGACTTCGACGCCCCGCGCCCCGGCGCGAGCGCGCCGCAGAACAACGGCCAGAACAACGGCCAGTACGGCTACGGTTCCGGCAACCAGTCCGCCGGCCAGAACCCGGTCGGCACAGGGCAGTACGCCACCCAGGGCTACGGTGCCTCCCAGGACCCGTCGTCCACCGGCCAGTTCGCCCAGCCGGGCTACGGAGCTTCCCAGGACCCCTCGTCCACCGGGCAGTTCGCGATGCCCGGGTACGGCAACGGGCAGGGCTCGTCGTCCACCGGACAGTACGAGCGGCCGGCCGCCCCGCAGCCGCCCGCCCGTCCGCAGGAGCCCGAGGCTCTTCCGCCGGCGTCAAGCCCCGGTGACGGCCGTACCCCGCTGTTCGACACGCTGGAGACCAACTGGTTCCACGGTCAGGCGAACGGCTCGGACGGTGCTCCCACCAACGGCACCCCCCAGAACAACGGTTCCCAGGGATTCACGCAGGCTGCCCCCCAACAGCCGCAGACTCCCCCGGCTCCGCAGCAGCGGCCCGCCGCCGCACCGGCCGCTACCACGTGGCGCAGCTCTCCGAACGACGATCTCGTCAAGCAGGCGGAGCGCGCCCGTAAACCGTCGGCAGGCGGGGTCACCACCTCAGGCCTGCCGCGCCGCGTCCCGCGAGCCAACCTCGTCGCGGGCACGGCACAGCAGCAACAGCACCAAAGCGGTCCGCAGGTCTCGCGTGCGCCTGATGACGTACGCGGCCGGCTGACCAATCTCCGTAGGGGCATTCAGCAAGGTCGACAGGCCGCTCCCAACGGCCAGACCGGCAGCTTCCCCAGCCCCACTCACCAGCAGGAGCGTTAGTTGAGCCCGATGAGCCAGGCGGCACAGAACCTCAACTGGTTGATCACCAACTTTGTGGACAACACCCCCGGGGTGTCCCACACCGTCGTCGTGTCCGCCGACGGACTCCTTCTGGCAATGTCCGAAGGCTTTCCCCGCGACCGCGCGGACCAACTGGCGGCCGTCGCCTCCGGACTCACCTCGCTGACTGCCGGGGCCTCCCGGATCTTCGAGGGTGGGGCGGTTGCCCAGACGGTCGTGGAGATGGAGCGCGGTTTCCTCTTCCTGATGTCGGTTTCGGACGGATCGTCCCTCGCGGTCCTCTCCCACCCGGATTGCGACATCGGCCTCGTCGGCTACGAGATGGCACTGCTCGTCGATCGTGCGGGCGCTGTCCTCACGCCGGACCTGCGTGCCGAGCTACAAGGCAGTCTGCTTCACTGACCGCCGCCGGATCCAGACACCGCACGAAATCACCGTCCGGCCGCCACAATCCCCCCACCGGCCCCAACAGACGGCACGACTGACCGACTTGCTGTCCCGCCCGGAGGATTCATGACCCCGCCCACCGCCTCTCATGACTCGTACGCTGACCCGTACGGGGACGAGGGCGACCAGCCGCTGGTACGTCCGTACGCGATGACCGGCGGCCGGACCCGGCCGCGGTACCAACTCGCCATAGAGGCTCTGATCAGCACCACGGCCGATCCGAGCCAGCTGATGGGACTCCTCCCCGAACACCAGCGCATCTGCCACCTGTGCCGGGAAGTGAAGTCGGTGGCCGAGGTGTCGGCCCTCCTGTCCATGCCTCTCGGTGTGGCCAGGATCCTCGTCGCGGACCTCGCGGAGGCCGGACTCGTCGCCATTCACCAGCCTGGCGGCGATGAGAACAACGGCGGCGTGCCGGCCGTGACACTGCTCGAAAGGGTGCTCAGTGGACTTCGCAAGCTCTGACGGAGGCCGGGCGACCACCTCCGCGAAGATCGTCGTAGCGGGTGGCTTCGGTGTCGGCAAGACCACGTTCGTGGGTGCCGTCTCCGAGATCAACCCGCTGCGTACCGAGGCCGTCATGACCTCCGCCTCGGCGGGGATCGACGACCTCACCCACACCGGGGACAAGACCACCACCACGGTGGCCATGGACTTCGGCCGTATCACCCTCGACCAGGACCTGATCCTGTACCTCTTCGGTACGCCGGGCCAGGACCGCTTCTGGTTCATGTGGGACGACCTGGTCCGCGGCGCCATCGGCGCCGTGGTCCTGGTGGACACCCGGCGTCTCGCCGACTGCTTCCCCGCGGTCGACTACTTCGAGAACAGCGGCCTGCCGTTCGTCATCGCCCTCAACGGCTTCGACGGACACCAGCCGTACAACCCGGAGGAAGTGCGCGAGGCTCTTCAGATCGGTCCGGACGCTCCGATCATCACGACGGACGCCCGACACCGTGCGGATGCGAAGAGCGCTCTGATCACCCTGGTCGAGCACGCCCTCATGGCCCGGCTGCGGTAGCAGCCAAGTAGACGGCTCCATATGGAAGTTGTCGTAGACGCATTGGAGCCGACTGTGTCGTTTGACACGGTCGGCGTCAGTGTTCATAACGTTTCGACAGAGAATTCCACCGGGCTCGACACGCATCGCGGTCGCCCGGTACCACTGCGCTCATGAAAGCCCCGTCTTTTGGCGGGGCTCGCTCTTTATGTCTGTTTTACGTGTGGTCAGCGCCACTCGGAATCATCGATTCCGAGTGTTTGGAAGGGCGCCGCTTGACGTGCTGGAATGCGCTGAACTGCCCAGTAGTCAAGGGCGCTGGTAGATACCGCGGCACAACGTAGGTGCCGACGCCGAGAGGTTGTTGGTCGAGTGAGGCGAAGCATGAACGGTCCCGAGCCGTCGGCACGGGGCAACTTCACCCCGCCGCAGCGCGGAGCGGCGCCCGCACAGGTGCCCAGCCCGGAGCCCGTGCCGGCGCCCGCGCCGAGCGGCGGTCGTTTCTCCCCGCGCAACTGGCGCGTGCCGACCAGGCTGAACGCGATCCTGCTCATACCCGTGGTGGTCGGCCTCGTCATGGGCGGCTTCCAGGTGAAGAGCTCGATCGACACCTGGCAGGAAGCCCAGGACGCCGAGAAGACGGCCCGCCTGGTCCAGGCGGCACTGAACTACGGCGACAAGCTGTTCGTCGAGCGTGACCTCAGCGCCTATCCGCTGCTGACCGGCGCCGGCGCGAAGGACCCCACGGTCGTCAAGGTCCGCAAGCAGACGGACCTGGCCGCCGACACGTTCGACCAGGCCGCCCAGAACATGCCGAAGACGCCGGGCCTGGAGCGCCGCCTCGCCGTCTTCCGCAATGTCGAGCCCGGTCTCGAGCAGCTTCGCAAGCTCGCCTACACCACCAAGCTTCCCGGTGTGAAGACCGAAGAGGGCTACCTCCAGATCCAGCACCCGCTGATGGAGTTCGCCAACGAGCTCGGTCTGGGCACCGGAAACATCACCAGCTACGGCCGTACGGTCTACGCGATCTCGCTGTCCAAGGCCGCGCTGTCGCTGGAGCGGTCCATCGGCATGCACATGCTGATCAAGCCGGGTCCCGGTCTGAGCAGCCTCGCCAGCCAGCGCGTCGCCCTCTCCTCGTACGCCTACCTCGAAGGCATCGCGATCGAGGAGTACATCGGTGGTGGCACCGAGGCCGACGCGACCAAGCTCGAAGCGGCCCAGGCGAGGATCAAGGCGGACCTGACGGCGCAGGCGCGGGAAGCCGCGTCCGCCGACCCGAACTACGTGAAGCCGCCGCCGAACCCGACCGACATGGTCACGACTCTGGCGCAGCTCAAGTCCCCGCTGGAGAGCGACCGCGCCACGCTCGCCGCGGGCGGCATCACCGCGCAGAACTGGATGGCGGTCAACACCGCCAAGTACAACGCGTACCGCCAGATCGAGTCGGACCTCGCCGACAAGGCGGTGGCCGAGGCCGCGGACATCTCCGACACGGCCAAGACCGACGCCTTCATCACCGGCGCCGTCGTCGTGATCGCCCTGCTCGCCGCGTTCATCCTGGCCGGCATGGTGGCCCGCCAGATGAGCCGTGCGATGCGCCAGCTGCGCAACGCCGCCTTCAACGTGGCCGAGCAGCGCCTGCCGATGCTGGTCGACCAGCTCTCGCGCACCGACCCCGGCCGGGTCGACACCCGCGTGCAGCCGATCCCGATCACCACCACGGACGAGATCGGCGAAGTCGCCCGCGCCTTCGACCAGGTCCACCGCGAGGCCGTACGACTGGCCGCCGAGCAGGCCCTCCTGCGAGGCAACATCAACGCGATCTTCACCAACCTCTCGCGCCGCAACCAGTCGCTGATCGAGGGCCAGCTGACCCTGATCACCGACCTGGAGAACAACGAGGCCGACCCGGACCAGCTGGAGAACCTCTTCCGCCTGGACCACCTCGCGACCCGTATGCGCCGCAACGGCGAGAACCTCCTGGTCCTCGCCGGCGAGGAGCCCGGCCGCCGCTGGGACCAGCCGGTCCCGCTGGTCGACGTGCTGCGCGCCGCCTCCTCCGAGGTGGAGCAGTACGAGCGCGTCGAGCTCTCCGGCGTCCCGGAGGCCGAGATCCACGGCCGTGCCGTGACCGACCTCGTGCACCTGCTCGCAGAGCTCCTGGAGAACGCGACCACGTTCTCCTCCCCGCAGACCAAGGTCCGCGTCACCGCGACCCGTCTCCCCGACGGCCGCATCATGGTCGAGATCCACGACAAGGGCATCGGCCTCACCGCCGAGGACTTCGCGGACATCAACCACAAGCTGGCCAACCCGCCGACCGTGGACGCCGCGATCTCGCAGCGCATGGGCCTGTTCGTGGTCGGCCGGCTGTCCGACCGCCACGGCATCCGCGTCCAGCTGCGACCCTCCGGCGAGCAGGCCGGTACGACCTCGCTGGTCATGCTCCCCGACGCCATCACCCACGGTGGCGGCGGCGAGCACCAGCCGATGCGCGACGAGTTCACCGTGTCCCAGATCATTCCCGAGCAGCAGCAACAGCAGCAGTCGTTCCAGGGCGAGAGCTTCGGCGGCCAGCAGCAGAAGCCCGTACTGACCGCCGCGGACCTCGGTTTCGACGACAGTCGCTACGAGGTCCCGGACGACGCCCGCGATCTGGACCCCGTGGGCCGCTCCCTGATGCGCGAGGAGCGCCGTGCGGCCCTGGAGGCCCAGGCACAGGGCGCGGAGGCCATCGAGGGCCCCCAGGCCTACGCCGACGGCTTCGAGGCCCAGCCCGCGTACGACAACGGACAGCCGTCCTTCAACGGCGCCCCGGCGTACGACGGCGCCCAGGGTGTGCACGAGGAGCAGCAGACCACGTACGACCAGCAGACGTCGTACGAGGAGCCGCAGCAGGCTGCGTACGACGAGGCGTACTTCCCGTCCAACGGCGGCTACCCTGAACCCTCCTACACGGAGCCGGTCCAGCAGGAGCACGCGGGAATGGGCGGCGCCGCCCCGGAGTCGCTGTCGGCCTTCGGTGAGCCGTCCTACCAGGACGACTGGCCGCAGCAGGACGCGTACCAGGGCGGGTATCGGCCCGGCTACGCTCCGGAAGCGGAATCTCCGCAGGTCGCTGACGCGGCCGAGCAGGACAGCGTAGGCTTTGGTCGTCCGGGACCGGCCCCCTCGGCCCCCCACACGATGACCGACGCGGGCCTGCCCCGTCGCGGATCCGCCGCCGCCGGCAACGGCCGGCGCCCCGCGGAACCGGCGAGGGAGCAGGCGGCGCCCGCTTCCTCCGGGAACACGGGCGACGACTGGCGGTCGTCCAACGACGACCGGTGGCAGCGCGCCGAGCAGCTCAAGAAGCCCAAGGCGGGCGGGGTCACCTCGTCCGGTCTGCCGCGGCGGGTGCCCAAGGCCAACCTGGTCGAGGGAACCGCGGAATCGACCCCCCAGGGCGGCCCCCAGGTCTCCCGTGCTCCTGAGGACGTCCGGGGCAGGCTGAGCAACCTGCGTCGCGGCGTGGAGCGGGGACGTAATGCAGGTAGTGAGACGAACGGTCAGGGCCTCGGTCCTGACAGCACCTACAACCAGGAGCGTTAGTTGTGAGCCCGATGAGCCAGGCGGCACAGAACCTGAACTGGTTGATCACCAACTTCGTGGACAACACCCCCGGGGTGTCCCACACAGTGGTGGTCTCCGCCGACGGACTCCTTCTGGCCATGTCCGAAGGCTTTCCCCGCGACCGCGCCGACCAGTTGGCGGCCGTCGCGTCCGGTCTGACCTCATTGACCGCGGGCGCGTCCCGTATCTTCGAGGGCGGCCATGTGAACCAGACGGTTGTGGAGATGGAGCGAGGGTTCCTTTTCCTCATGTCCGTTTCGGATGGTTCTTCACTCGCAGTACTTGCACACCCTGAGGCGGACATCGGTCTCATTGGGTATGAGATGGCGCTTCTGGTGGACCGTGCGGGCACGGTCCTCACTCCGGATCTTCGTGCGGAGCTCCAGGGCAGCCTTCTCAACTAATAGACAGACGGTGCGAATTGGCGTCCCGGGGCCGTAAGGTTTCGGGACGCGGTCCCACACGTTGGGTGCCCGGCACAGTCGGAGGAGGAGAGAAAGTGGTAACACCCCCAGGCGGTTCGTCTTCGGGCAATTGGTCGTACGGCCCCGGCCAGGGGCAGGGCGGCCAGGGTGACGGTTCTCAGAACCCGAACCGGTACAACTTTCCCTCCGCACCCAGCCAGCCGCGGCAGCCTTACCCGCCCCAGGGTCCGCAGGGCCCCGGGCCGTCCCCGTACGACCAGCCGTCGGCACCGCGTATCCAGCCCGTGCAGCCGCAGCGACGCTCACCCGAGTCGTCGCCCGCCGGGTCGGCGAGCAATCCCCTGGTGCGTCCCTACGCCATGACGGGTGGCCGCACCAGGCCCCGCTACCAGCTCGCCATCGAGGCACTGGTGCACACAACCGCGCAGCCGCATCAGATGCAGGGCCAGTTGCCCGAGCATCAGCGGATCTGCAACCTCTGCCGGGAGATCAAGTCGGTGGCCGAAATCTCGGCCCTGCTGACCATCCCTCTCGGTGTTGCCAGGATCCTCGTCGCCGACTTGGCGGAGGCGGGCCTGGTCGCCATTCATCAGCCGGGCGGCGACGAGAGCGCCGGCGGCCAGCCAGCCGTGACATTGCTCGAAAGGGTGCTCAGTGGACTTCGCAAGCTCTAGCGGAGGGCCTTCCCGCTCCACCACGTCCGCGAAGATCGTGGTGGCGGGCGGCTTCGGCGTGGGCAAGACCACGTTCGTCGGCGCCGTCTCGGAGATCAACCCGCTGCGTACCGAGGCCGTCATGACGTCCGCCTCGGCGGGCATCGACGACCTCACGCACACCGGTGACAAGAAGACGACGACCGTCGCCATGGACTTCGGCCGTATCACCCTCGACCAGGACCTGATCCTGTACCTCTTCGGTACGCCGGGCCAGGACCGCTTCTGGTTCATGTGGGACGACCTGGTCCGCGGCGCCATCGGCGCCATCGTCCTGGTCGACACCCGCCGTCTCGCCGACTGCTTCCCCGCGGTCGACTACTTCGAGAACAGCGGCCTGCCGTTCGTCATCGCCCTCAACGGCTTCGACGGCAACCAGCCGTACCAGCCCGAGGAAGTCCGCGAGGCTCTTCAGATCGGTCCGGACGCCCCGATCATCACGACGGACGCCCGCCACCGCGCGGACGCGAAGTCGGCGCTGATCACGCTGGTCGAGCACGCCCTCATGGCGCGCCTCCGCTAGCGTCTCCCGCTTCCGCGACAGCGGCCCCCGCTTCTTCCGTGTGGAGAAGCGGGGGCCGCTGTCCTTTGCCCCGCCGTCCTTTGCCCCGCTGTCCGTTGTCTGTCGTCTGCCGACCGCTGCCCGTTGGCAGCTGTCCCTCACCCGGCCGAACTCCTGCTCCGTACAGCCCCGTTGACAGACGAGTGGCCCGGCACCCCCCGAACACCCGCCGCGAGGCCCCCTGTTGGCCTTGGAGGGCCTGGAGGGTTCCGGAGAGCTCAGGCCTCCCGGACGCGGACACACCACAGCCCCGCCCTCCCTCGGGAGAACGGGGCTGTCGGCGTCAGACCTCAGTGCCAGCTGTGCGGTGCCCGGAAGCCGGGCTCCCTCTCCAGTCGGCGCCAGCCCGCCTTGCGGTGGGCGCGGTGGGCGGGAGCGGCATCAGTGGGAGCGGCCGCGGCACGGGCCAGGAGGATCGCCGTGATGGCGGCGACCTCTTCGGGCTCGGCGTGGCCCTTCTCGACGCGGATGTCAGCGTTGCTCATAGGTTTCAGTCTCCATGAGAGAGGTTTCCGCGGGGGTACCGCGGAGAATCCGCAGGGTTACTGCGGGGGGTTGCCGTGCTTGCGGGAGGGCAGGTCCGCGTGCTTGGTGTGCAGCATCGCGAGCGACTTGATCAGGACCTCGCGGGTCTCGGCGGGGTCGATGACGTCGTCGACCAGACCGCGCTCCGCCGCGTAGTACGGGTGCATCAGCTCGGCCTTGTACTCCTTGACCATGCGGACGCGCATCGCCTCGGGATCGGCGGCATCGGCGATCTGACGGCGGAAGATGACGTTGGCGGCACCCTCGGCGCCCATCACGGCGATCTCGTTCGTCGGCCAGGCGTAGGTGAGGTCCGCTCCGATGGACTGGCTGTCCATGACGATGTAGGCACCTCCGTACGCCTTGCGCAGGATGAGGGAGATCCGCGGCACCGTCGCGTTGCAGTACGCGTAGAGCAGCTTCGCGCCGTGCCGGATGATCCCGCCGTGCTCCTGGGCGACACCCGGGAGGAACCCAGGCACGTCCAGCAACGTGATGATCGGGATATTGAAAGCGTCACACATCTGGACAAAGCGTGCAGCTTTTTCGGAGGCCTCGATGTCGAGGACACCCGCCAGGCTCTGTGGCTGGTTGGCGACGATGCCGACGACCATGCCGTCGAGGCGGGCCAGCGCGCAGATGATGTTGCGGGCCCAGCGCTCGTGGATCTCCAGGTAGTCGCCGTCGTCGACGAGCTCCTCGATGACCTTGGTCATGTCGTACGGGCGGTTGCCGTCGGCCGGGACCAGGTCGAGCAGCACCTCGCTGCGCCGGTCGGCCGGGTCCGACGAGGCGGCCCGCGGCGGGTTCTCGCGGTTGTTCTGCGGGAGCATCGACAGGAGGTAGCGCACCTCCGCGATGCAGGTCTCCTCGTCGTCGTAGGCGAAGTGGCAGACGCCGGAGGTCTCCGCGTGGACGTCGGCGCCGCCCAGGCCGTTCTGGGTGATCTCCTCGCCCGTCACCGCCTTGACCACGTCCGGCCCGGTGATGAACATCTGCGAGGTCTCACGGACCATGAACACGAAGTCCGTGAGCGCCGGGCTGTAGGCCGCGCCGCCCGCGCACGGGCCCAGCATCACGGAGATCTGCGGGATGACCCCGGAGGCCCTGGTGTTGCGCTGGAAGATGCCGCCGTAACCGGCGAGAGCGCTCACGCCCTCCTGGATACGGGCACCCGCGCCGTCGTTCAGCGACACCAGCGGCGCGCCGGCCGCGATGGCCATGTCCATGATCTTGTGGATCTTCGTGGCGTGCGCCTCGCCCAGCGCGCCGCCGAAGATCCGGAAGTCATGGGCGTACACGAAGACCGTCCGGCCCTCGACCGTCCCCCAGCCGGTGATCACACCGTCCGTGTACGGCTTCTTCGCCTCCAGACCGAAACCGGTCGCCCGGTGCCGACGCAGCTGCTCGACCTCCTGGAACGAACCCGCGTCCAGCAGCAGCTCGATCCGCTCCCGCGCGGTCAGCTTGCCCTTGGCGTGCTGCGCCTCGGTCGCCCTCTCGCTCGGACCGCGCAGCGCCTCCGCACGGATCGCGTGCAGTTCCGCCACACGTCCGCGCGCGTCCGTCGGTTCACCTGTGGAGCTCGTGGAGCTGGCGGTGTCGGCCTCGTCCAAAACGGTCATGTAGCGACCATACGAAGTCCACCAAGGAAACAGGCCCGTCGACTCTGCACAGTCTCCGGACCGTTTTCCTGGTGCCCCTGAACAGAACCGCCATCTCATGCAGGCATTCCGACTGCCCAGAGGGGCTTGGGCTTGTGGAGATCACACAAACCGTTCGACCGAGAGCCACCTCACATTCATGAGTGGCACATGCCATCACCGGGGTGACGCGGACGCCCGTTCGGCGGTCCGCGCACCCCGGGGGCGCCGATTCAGCAGCCGCCGCAGTTGTAGTAGAGGACGTCCCAGTGGCTGCCCTCGTCGGCGTAGATGTTGCCGGCACCGGACTGGTACTGCGGTGCGCCGTCACCACGCAGGCCGATGTAAGTGAAGGTGTTCTTGATGTAGCCGGTGACGCAGGTGTTCTTGCCGTAGTCCAGCTTGTAGCCGTTCCAGTGCGAGTAGGTGCCGCTCGCGTGACCGGTCTCGGTGCCGCCGGTGATGTTGAGCGCGCACCCGCCGGCCCCCTTGAGGGTCTGCGCGCCCTGCGCGGTGGCGAGGTTCAGCTGGTCGAACGACGTACAGGTGGAGTTGTTGCGGTCGGAGCAGTTGCCGGAGGAGGACCAGGTGATGCCGGACTGCCGGAACATCGAGGTGGCGGTGGCGTGGCTGATCTTGGTGACGGCGAAGGCGTCGGTCGCGGTGCCGACGACGGCGACACCGGGAGCGACGACGAGGGCGAGAGCGGTCAGCGCGGACCTGAACTTCATCTGGGGGGACCTTTCCTGCGGAGGACCGTCGGGCGGCCGTACCGACATACGGCCGTGGTTCCTGTGGGGCGGCTGTGCAGGGGGTGCACGCAGATGGTGCCCGAGCTCTACGCGCGT
This sequence comes from Streptomyces sp. NPDC042002, assembly GCF_055588305.1. Classification (NCBI taxonomy): domain Bacteria; kingdom Bacillati; phylum Actinomycetota; class Actinomycetes; order Kitasatosporales; family Streptomycetaceae; genus Streptomyces; species Streptomyces sp. NPDC042002. The sequence goes on from NZ_JBVJCT010000032.1 coordinate 73,997, forward strand.
TCGATAGAGGGCGGACACGTGTAACCCACCGTGACACGCATGCCACTCTCCGGATGATGTTGAAAGTTGAACGGAATAGGTCTACGGTTGCCCTTGTTGAGCTCGTTGAACGTTAAACAGAATGCCGCCGTGGCTCCGCCCGGAACCGCGGCCCGTCCCCCAAGGAGCACCTCATGGGCATCTTCGGCCGCAAGACCACCGACACCGCCGAGTCCGCGGGCACCACGACGATCACCGCCGTCAACCCGGACCTGGCCGCGCTGACCGGCGAGTACACCATCGACCCGGCCCACTCGACGATCGGCTTCGTCGCCCGGCACGCGATGGTGACCAACGTCAAGGGCAAGTTCAACGACTTCGAGGGCGCGCTGCACCTGGACGGCGGCGACCCGGCCAAGTCGACGGCGTCCCTCGACATCAAGATGGACAGCATCGACACCGGGTCCGCGGACCGCGACGGTCACCTCAAGAGCGCCGACTTCTTCAAGACCGACGAGTTCCCGGCGATGACCTTCCGCTCCACCGGGGCGGAGGCCCTGGGCGGCGACGACTACCGGATCACCGGCGACCTGGAGATCCTCGGCACCACCCGCGAGATCGCCATCGACCTGGAGTTCAACGGCTCCGCGAAGGACCCGTTCGGCAACGAGCGCGTGGGCTTCGAGGGCAAGGCCGAGATCCTGCGCTCCGACTGGGGCCTCACCTGGAACGCGGCCCTGGAGACCGGTGGCGTCCTCGTCTCCGACAAGATCAAGCTGAACTTCGACATCTCGGCGATCAAGAACGCCGGCTGAGTCACCCCACCCCGGCCGAGCCGTTCTCCCCCGCGACACCCCGAGCGCGCCCGCCCTCCTGCTCCGCATACGGAGAGGGCGGGCGCTCCGGCGTCCACGGACCCGCTTCCCGACGCCACGATCGCCTTCGCCGACTCGGTGGGCGGCCACCTGCCCTCTGCCGTGGCGGACGCCGCCGGTGTGGGCGGCGGAGGCATGACCCGCCCTCGGAAACCCGGCGCCGCGGTGTCCGGGGGCGGGGTAAATCCGGTGCGCTGCCGCGGCCCGGTGGTTAGCCTCCGGACATGAGCTGGCTGCCCCCTGACTTCGTCCATCCCGCGCGCGTCGAGGTGCCGGGCGGATGCCATCTGCGTCCGATCACCGGCGCGGACGCCGCCGTCGACCATCCGGCCGTCATGGGGTCGCGGGAGCGGCTGTGGTCGATCTTCGGAGAGGCGTGGGGCTGGCCCGCGGAGACGATGACGTACGAGGCGAATCTGAGGGATCTGGAGCGGCACGAGGCGGAGATCGCCTCCCACCGGTCCTTCAACTACGTGCTGTTCGACGCCACCGGCACCACCGAGTACGGCTGTGTCTACATCGACCCGCCGGAGAGGGCGGGCGCCGACGCGGAGATCTCGTGGTGGGTGGTCGACGAGCGGGTCGGCACCGCGCTGGAGCGGGACCTGGATCTGCTCGTGCCCCGGTGGATCGCCGGGGACTGGCCCTTCCGGCGGCCGCGGTTCATCGGACGCGACCTGTCCTGGCAGGACTGGCTGGCGCTGCCGGAGGCGTAGACCGGACGCCCGGACCCGCCGGTCTCAGAAACCGCCGCCGAAGTCCCCGCCCCCTCCGAAGTCGCCTCCCCCGCCGTCCCCGAAGCCGCCGCCGAAGTCGCCGGGGTCGAAGTCGGCACCGGAGACGTCTCCGCCGCCGTAACCGCCGCCGAAGTCGCCGTAACCGGTGCCGTAGGCGGCCCCGTACCCGGGGCTGGCCATCATGCTGCCGAGCACGGTCCCGACGAGGAGGCCCGGCAGCACGCCGCCGCCGAAGTAGCCGCCCGCCCAGGGGCCGTACGCCGGGCCCGCGTCCCAGTACGGGCGGCGGCCGTGGTCCGTCTCGACCTCGCGGACCGCCGGGTCCTCGCCGCCGACGAGGCGGATCCAGTCCGCCTTGCAGACCGGGACCTCGCGGGGCGCGCCCCCGGCGGGTGTCCAGGCCGCGTCGGCGACGGACGGACCGTGCCGGGGGTCGAAGAAGCAGGGCGCCCGGCGTGCGGGGACCGGGCGGCCCTCGCGGCGCGCGGCGAGCACGGCGAGGGAGAAGCGGCCCTCCTCCAGGGACTGGGTGACGGCGCGTACGTCCTCGGGGCGCTGGGCCTTGGCCATGAAGGACTTCGCCTGTTCGTAGGCGTCCAGCGCGCGTTCGTAGTCCGCGCGCATCGCGTCGTCGGCGCCCGCCTCCGCGGGGTGGAAGTCGAGCCGGTCCAGTTCCTCGCCGAAGGCGGTGATGTCCTCGTCCACGACCACGCGGAGCCGGTCGAGCGCCGCCCGCTGTTCGTCCTCCTTGCGGCGCCGGTTGCGGCGCACGACCGTGTAGGCGCCCGCGCCGCCGACGACGGCCACCGCGCCGACCGCGATCAGCGCTCCCGCCGGGACACCCGTGCCGTTCGAGCCGCCGCCCCAGCTCGCGGGGGCCGAACCGTGGATGTTGGCGAGCGCGCGGTCGGTGAACTCGTTCAGCTGGGTGTTCGCGTCCGACACGCCCTGGACGCTGGTGACGAGGTTCTGCACGGCCGAGCGGGACATCACCGAGGAGTCGGCGCGGGCGTCGAAGCGGTCGCCGAGCCTGATCGCGTAGAGGCCGGTGATACCGGTGGCGGTGCGCAGGTTCTGGAAGAGGTTCTGGGTGGGGTAGTTCGCGGGGAGCACGGCGACGAAGACCGGCTTGTCCGCCTTCTTGATCTTGGCGGCGAGGGCGTCGGCCTCCGACGAGGAGAGCTGGGCGGAGGCGGCCGGGTCCACATAGACAGGGCCCTTGCGGAGGGCCGCCGCCACGGTGGAGACGTCGGTGGCCGCGTGCGCCGGGGGCGCCGGGAACCACACCATCGCCAGGGCCGCGAGTGTCAGTGCGACCAACAGGCCTGGAAGTCCTCGGGTGCGTGCGGCCCTCATGCCTTTGAAGCTACCCGAACCAGAGCAAAACTGGACATCGGGAGGGTGGCGTCCCGGCGCTGCCCGGGCCCGGCCGAACTCCTCGGCGCCGAGCCCGCCCGTGATGGCGCGCGGCATCGGGCCGACGCCCCGCAACGATCTGATTCCGTCTGCCGGAACTGTGGCCTCCGTCACAGCAATTTCTGGCATGGACCTGATGAAGTAACCGGATGGTCGGACTCATCCTCCGCGTTCTCCCGTTCTGGGTTCGCGAGCCGCTGCTCATCGTCGTCGGCTTCCCCTTCAGCGGCGCTCTCTTCTATGGCGCGGCGCGGGACGGGTCGGCCTTCGCCGCGCTCCTCGGTGTCGTGATGCTCCTGGTCAGCGTGTTCCGCGTGTACGTCGTGGTCAAGGCGCTGCAGGCCCGCAAGCTGGCCAAGGAACTCCGGAGCGCCGCGACGACGGCGGCGACCACACCGACTGCACCGTAAGAAGTCACGGACCGGAACACGGGCCGGCCGGGGCTGAGGTTCAGCCCCGGCCGGCCCTCCACGCGTTTCCTCACCCCGCTCGGTACGCCTCCGTCAGCTTCGCCACCGCCTCCGCGTAGTGACCGGTCAGCAGGAGATGGTCCGCGGCCGCGAAGGGTCCCGCGTTCGCCGCGGTGATCGACGAGCCGATCTTCCGCTGGACGAGCAGACGGGCCTTCGCCACGGCCGTTCGGGCGATCTCGTCGGCGCCGGACCGCTCCGCCGCCGACGCCACCAGGGCGAGCGTCCGGAGGGTGGCGGTGCCGCCGCCCGGTACGTTCGTGAGCGTCGTGAGACCCCATCCGTACGGGAACTGCGGGTCGTAGGAGGTGTCACCGACGTTGATCGGGAGCTGGGCCTCCGACTTCGGCCAGGTGACCGGGAGCTGCCCGGTGAAGCCGCGCTTTCCGTAGAGGACGTCCGCGACACCGTCGCCCTCGGTGCCCGGCAGCCAGGAGGCGACGAGGGCGTCGACGGCGCCGAGCCGGTCGCCGATGAGCTGCGGGCGGCCCGAGACGATCAGCACCGCGCACTTCATGGCCGCGCACACCTTGTCGACGGCTGCCTTGTCCGCGGCGGTCAGCTCCAGGTCGTTGCCGTTGCCTACATCGCCGACGCCCTCCGCGTACGGGGTCTCGCCGACGACGACCACACCGACGTCGTAGCCGCCGGTCGGCGCCGAGGCGTCCTTGGAGTAGGTGACGTCACCGCCGGCGTCGCGCATGCCCTGGAGGATCGTCGTGCCCTTGGTGTTGGTGCCGGACGAGCCCTGCCAGGTGAGGGTCCAGCCGCCGGTCTGGTTGCCGAGGTCATCGGCGTTCGAACCGGCGACGTACACCTTCTGCGACTTCTTCAGCGGCAGTACGCCGTCCGCGTTCTTCAGCAGGACCTGGGACTCGGCCGCCGCCTGGCGGGCCACGGCCCGGTGCGCGGCCGAGCCGATCCTCGAGGCGCCGCTCGTGTCCGCGTACGGCTTCTCGAAGAGGCCCAGTTCGAACTTCTTGGTGAGGATGCGCGACACGGCGTCGTCGATCCGCCGCTCGCTGATACGACCGGCGTTCGCCTCGTCCATGAGCGTCGCCCGGAAGTCCTTGTACGAGTACGGCACCATCATCATGTCGACGCCCGCGTTGACCGACGTGCGGACGTGCGAGGCGTAGTCGCCGGGGAGCTGGTCGATGGCGTTCCAGTCGCTGATGACGAAGCCGTCGAAGCCCATCCGGCCCTTGAGCACGCCGTTGATCATGTCGGCGCGGGCGTGCATCTTCACCGGGCCCTGGCCGTCGCCGATGATGTCGAGCGAGGAGTAGGACGGCATGACCGAGCCGATACCGCGGTCGACGGCCGTCTGGAACGGGGCCAGGTGCACGGCCTCCAACTGCTGCCGGGTGACCGTGGTGACGCCCTGGTCGAGGGTGTACGAGCCTGTCGTGGACGTGCCGTACCCGGTGCCGCCGTCACCGACGAAGTGCTTGGCGGTGGCGAGGACCTTGTCGTCGTCCTTCAAGTCCTTGCCGTCGCGGGCGCCTTGGAGTCCCTGGACGATCGTCTCCATGGACTGGACGAGCGCCGGGTCCTCGCCGAAGGACTCGTAGGAGCGGCCCCAGCGTTCGTCGCGGGACACGCACAGGCAGGGGGCGAAGTCCCAGGGGATGCCGGTGGCGCGGACCTCGGAGGCCGTCACCGCGCCTGTCCTCTCGGCCAGTCGGGGATCGCGGGTGGCGCCGATGCCGATGTTGTGGGGCATGATCGTCGCGCCGGCGAGGTTGTTGTGGCCGTGCACCGCGTCCACGCCGTAGATCAGCGGGATCTGGAACCGGGTCGCCTGCGCCCGGAGTTGGTAGCCGTCGACCATCTTCGCCCAGGCCTCAGGGGTGTTGGGGGTCGGCGTGGAGCCGCCGCCGGAGAGCAGCGACCCGAGGTCGTAGGAGGCGATGTCGCCGCCCGCGCCGATCGCGCCGCGCTCGGCCTGGGTCATCTGTCCGGCCTTCTCCTCCAGGGACATCCGGGAGACGAGGTCGGCGACCCGCTTCCTCACGGGCAGTTTCGGGTCCAGGTACGGGAGTCCGTGGGCGTCGATGACGACCTGCGGGGTCTCGGCCGGGGCCTTGGCGCCGGTCACCGTGAGCTTGAGGGGGATCGTCTCGGCCGCCTCGGCGGACCGGTCGCGCAGGGTCGGGACCTTGATGGTGCGGCTCGCACCGGACGTCGTGCCCGCCGGGAAGGTGATCTCGCCCTTGACCTGGGTGTAGTCCTTGCCCGGTTCGGCGGTGCCGCCCGCGCTCTCGTATCCGACGGTCACGGGCTCGTCGATCGGGGCGGAGCCGGTGGTGGCGACGGAGACCCGCACGGTGGCGGCGGAGCCCTCCCGTACCGGGTACACGGCGGCGTCGGTGGTGACGGAGGCCCGCAGGGACTGGTCGGCCTTGCCGTACAACTCGACGTCGTCCATGGCGAACTGCCCCTGGACGCCGACCGGGAGGGTGACGGCGTACCCCCACATCTGCGTCAGGCCGAGGACCTGGTCGATACCGCCGACGGGCTGGTAGTCCGTGCGATAGGTGAAGTCGGTGAACGGGATCTCGATCTGTTTCCAGCCGGTGAAGTCATCGGTGAAGGAGGTCGTCCACAGCTCGGAGGCCTCGCCGTTGGCGCCGCCGTCCTTGATCTCGAAGGCGATCTTCTTGGCGTTGTCGTGGCCGTCCCACCAGAAGCGGATGCCCTTGTGCGCGGACCAGTCGTGGGCCGGCTGGCCGGCGGCGAAGTCGTGGGTGAAACCGCCGTATCCGCTGATGTCGTAGTCGCCGGTGAGGACTTTGGCACCCTCGGGCGCGTCGGATCGCGCGGTCAGGGCGAGTTTCGGCGGATCGTCGCTGTCGCCGCCCCAGGTGAAGATGCCGTCGGCGGGCTGACTCGCGAAGGGCACCTCGCCCTCGAAGCGGTCGACGGGGACGGGCGCCGGATCATCGGCCGCCGCCGTTCCCGCCGAAGCGAGCGGAAGCAGTCCGGTGATCAGTGCGGCACCGGCCAGCAGAGCGGTTCTTCGTACGGAGTTCCGATCGAGCCCGGTCAATGGGGTCCCCTCTCGACTCTCACGTTCTTCTGACGACGTGCTTCTTCTGTCGACGTGCTTCCTGACGACGTGCCTCTCGCGATCACTCACTCTTCTTACGACTTAGATCACGGCGTGAGTTAACTGACGTCCCGGCAACCCGTCAAGGCTTCACGTCGGAACCGGTACACACTCAAGTCACGGCCGGATCAGGGCGGTTGTTCCTTCGGATTGTGAACGCGCACCCCCTTGACGCGGCTCCGAAGCCGTCATTTACTCACGCCTCGCACGCCTCTCCCCCCACCTCCAGAAGGGCGGCGCTCCATGAGGAGATCCACCAGAAGATCCACCCGGGCGGTCCGGCTGATCGTCGCGGGGCTGATCGCCACCGCGGGATTCACGGCGGCCGCGCCCGCGCACGCCGCGGGCGAACAGGTCACCGCCTATCTGACGACGACGGACGACGACGGCGGACGCCATGTCGTGCGCGGGCTCCAGGCCCAGGCGCCGTTCGCCTTCCAGTCGGGCAGCGGCGGCAGCGGCGAGAACATCACCGTCGACGAGAACACCCGGTACCAGACCTTCACCGGCGGGGGCGCCTCCTTCACCGACACCGCGGCCTGGCTGATGAACAGCAGCGGCGCGCTGTCGCAGAGCACCCGTGACGCGACGATGCGCAAGCTGTTCTCGCCCACGGACGGGATCGGGCTGTCCTTCCTGCGCAACCCGATGGGCGCCTCGGACCTCGCGCGCTACGGCTACACCTACGACGACGTGCCGGCCGGGCAGAGCGACCCGAACCTGGCGCAGTTCTCCATCGCGCACGACCTGGCCGACGTGGTACCGCTCACCAAGCAGGCGCTCCAGCTCAATCCCTCCCTGACGGTGATGGCCTCGCCGTGGACGGCACCGGCCTGGATGAAGGACAGCGGCTCGCTGAACGGCGGCTGGCTGAAGGCGGAGGACTACGGCGCGTACGCCTCGTACTTCGTCAAGTACCTTCAGGCGTACAAGGATCAGGGCGTTCCCGTGTCGTACGTGACCGCCCAGAACGAGCCGACGTGCTGCTCCGGCTATCCGTCGATGAGCTGGAACGCCTCGGGCCTCGCCTACTTCACGAAGAGCGAGCTGCTGCCGAAGCTCAACGCGTCCGGTCTGTCGACGAAGGTGCTGGCGCACGACTGGAACTGGGACGTGTACGACTCCTACGCCGCGCAGACCGTCGACGACGCGGCGGTCCGCTCGAACCCCAACTTCGGCGGGATCGCCTGGCACGGGTACGGCGGTGACGTCACCAAGCAGACGAGCGTGCACGACCAGTACCCGGGCCTCGACGCCTTCGGGACCGAGCACTCCGGCGGCACCTGGATCGCCAACCAGCAGCGCGAGGACATGCTCAACATCGTCGACTACACCCGCAACTGGGCGAAGTCGGTGACCAAGTGGTCGCTCGCCGTGGACCAGAACAAGGGCCCGCACAACGGGGGTTGCAGCACCTGCACCGGGCTGATCACCGTGCACAACGGGGACGGGGCGAGCGGGACCGTCGACTACACGGTCGAGTACTACACGATGGGGCATCTGACGAAGTTCGTCCGGCCCGGGGCGCAGCGGATCGCCTCCACGGCGTCCTCCGCCGTCCCGAACGTCGCCTGGCGCAACCCGGACGGATCGAAGGCGCTGATCGCCTACAACGACGGTTCGGCCGCCAAGTCGGTCACCATCAACTGGGGTGGCCAGCACGCGACTTATTCGCTGCCGGGCAAGACCTCGGCGACGTTCACCTGGTCCGGGACGCAGTCGGGCGGCGGCGGTCAGTCGGGGGCGTTCGTCGGTCTGGCCGGCAAGTGCCTTGATGTGGCGGGCGGTTCGAGCGCCAACGGCACGGCGGTGCAGCTCTACGACTGCAACGGATCCACCGCGCAGTCCTGGACGGTCCAGACCGACGGATCGGTGCGCTCGCTCGGCAAGTGCCTCGACGTCACGTCGGGGTCGACGGCCGACGGCGCGAAGGTGCAGTTGTACGACTGCAATGGAACCGCCGCACAGCAGTGGTCGTACAACTCCGCCACCGGTGATGTGGTGAATACGGCGGCCGGCAAGTGCCTGGACGTCACGGACAACTCGTCGGCGAACGGCGCGCGGGCGCAGATCTGGTCGTGCACGGGGGCCGCCAACCAGAAGTGGCACTTGCAGTAGGGCGGGTCGTGTCCCGCCCTCGACGGACGGGGCGGGACATGAAACGTGTCGTGGTGGCGGTCGCGGGTGCGGTGGCCGGGTGTCTGCTGCTCGGCGGGTGCGGGGCGGAATTGCTGCCGCTGGCCGCGGTGCGCCTGGATATGGAAGGGGCACCGCGGGCGGTCCTGCGGCCGTGCGGTGACGACCTGATCCAGGGGCCTTCGCTCGTCGGGGCTCCGGCCGATACGGACTCCGACCGGAACCGTTCGGGCTGGAAGGTGCCGGGCGATCGGCACGGCACCGACGCCGAGTTCCCGCTCTTCTCACCGCCGTCCGCGTGGCGGGCCCGTACCACGGGACAGCAGCGGCTGGTGCCGGACTACACGTACGAACTCGGCTTCGGGAAAGCCGAGTTCAACTACGAGTACACCGGCACCGTCACCTTCCGCGCGGCGGACCTCGCCACGCTGAAGCCCGGCCAGGTGTGGGCCGACGGCCGGGCGATGAGCCTCGGCGAGTTCGAGAAGCTCGCCGAGGACTCCTGTTGAGGCGGACCTACGCGGCCGGCTCGACGCCCGCGCGCAGCAGCCCGTAGGTGTACGCGTCCTCCAGGGCCTGCCAGGACGCGGCGATGACGTTCTCCGCCACGCCCACCGTGGACCACTCCCCCGTGCCGTCGGACGTGGAGATGAGGACGCGGGTGGTGGAGGACGTGCCGTGCTTGCCCTCCAGGATGCGGACCTTGTAGTCGACCAGCTCCAGCTTGGCGAGCTGGGGGTAGAGCGTCTCCAGGGCCACCCGCAGGGCGCGGTCGAGGGCGTTGACCGGGCCGTTGCCCTCCGCGGTGGCGACGATGCGCTCGCCCTTGGCGAAGAGCTTGACCGTGGCCTCGTTGGCGTGGCTGCCGTCGGGGCGGTCCTCGACGATGGCCCGCCAGGACTCGACCTCGAAGTACGAGCGCGCCTTGCCCTCGGCCTCGGCGCGCAACAGGAGTTCGAAGCTCGCGTCGGCCGCCTCGTACGTGTAGCCCTTGAGCTCGCGCTCCTTGACCCGCTCGACGACCCGGCCGACCAGTTCGCGGTCGTCGCTGATGTCGACGCCCAGTTCCTTGCCCTTGAGCTCGATGGAGGCGCGGCCCGCCATGTCGGAGACCAGCATCCGCATGGTGTTGCCGACCTGTTCGGGGTCGATGTGCTGGTACAGGTCCGGGTCGACCTTGATCGCGGAGGCGTGCAGGCCCGCCTTGTGGGCGAACGCCGACACTCCCACGTACGGCTGGTGGGTGGAGGGGGTCAGGTTCACGACCTCGGCGATGGCGTGCGAGATCCGCGTCATCTCGCGGAGCCTGCCCTCGGGGAGGACCTTCTTGCCGTACTTCAGTTCCAGGGCGGCGACGACGGGGAACAGGTTGGAGTTGCCGACGCGCTCGCCGTAGCCGTTGGCGGTGCACTGGACGTGGGTGGCGCCCGCGTCGACGGCCGCCAGGGTGTTGGCGACGGCGCAGCCCGTGTCGTCCTGGGCGTGGATGCCGAGCCGGGCGCCGGTGTCCGCGAGGACGGTGGCGACCACGGCCTGGATCTGTGCCGGGAGCATGCCGCCGTTGGTGTCGCACAGGACCACGACGGAGGCGCCGGCCTCGTGCGCGGCCCGCACCACGGACTTCGCGTACTCGGGGTTCGCGCGGTAGCCGTCGAAGAAGTGCTCGCAGTCGACGAAGACCCGGCGGCCCTGGGCGACCAGGTGGGAGACGGTGTCGCGGACCATCTCCAGGTTCTCCTCCAGCGTGGTGCGCAGCGCCAGCTCGACATGCCGGTCGTGGGACTTGGCGACCAGGGTGATCACCGGGGCCCCCGAGTCCAGGAGTGCCTTGACCTGGGGGTCCTCCGAGGCCTTGGCGCCGGCCCGGCGGGTCGCTCCGAAGGCCACGAGCTGGGCGTGCTTGAAGTCGATCTCCTGCTGGGCGCGGGCGAAGAACTCGGTGTCGCGGGGGTTGGCACCGGGCCAGCCGCCCTCGATGAAACCCACCCCGAAGTCGTCCAGGTGCCGCGTGATGGCCAGCTTGTCCGCCACGGTGAGGCTGATGCCCTCGCGCTGCGCGCCGTCGCGCAGCGTCGTGTCGAAGACGTGGAACGCGTCGTCGAGCTCGCTGGTTTCCGTCATGGTCTCAAGGCTCCTGTATTGAATCTCGGTCTACCGGAATGACCGGCTCCACCGTCCCCCAATGATCCCTCGCGCTGCGTTCCCGGCTGAAGGTGGGCCAGAAACGCGAAAAACCCCTCGCGGGTGCGAGAGGTCTGCGCGCGGGTCGAGAACGACGGTGTCCGCCCGTACCTGGTCGTACGTGGCGGTCACTGCGGACCGGCGCGCCTGCTGCCAATAATCGTGGCGAACGAGAGCACGGGGGCAGTCTGGCACATACCACCCCCGTGATCACAGGGTGTCTCAGGATGCGAGCACTGGGCTACAAGGTCGGCGCGGGCGTACGACGAACACGTCGGCGACACCGTTGGTGCCGCCGGGCACCAGATCCTCGGCGGTGGAGGCGAGGACGACGGTTCGGCCGTTCCGGGTCACCGCGCCCGGCAGGGCGGTCGCCCCCTGCGGCCGACCGTCCGCGAACGCCGTTCAGCCCAGCGACTCGTCGAGGAACTCCCTTACGTGGGAGAGGACTTGGTCACGGCCGGTGCCGCGCAGGCCGATGGCCACGTGGATCGAGAAGCCGTCGAGCAGGGCGCGCAGCCGGGCACCGAAGCGGTCCGGGTCGACGGCGCGGAACTCGCCGCGCGAGACGCCCTCGGCGAGCAGCGCGACGAGGTCCCGGTGCCAGGCGCCCTCGATGGCGACCTGCCGTTCGCGGGCGTCGTCGTCCGCGTTCTGGGAGTGGTTCCAGACCTCGAGCCAGAGGGTCCAGTGCGGGTCCCGGTGGCCGTCGGGGACGTACAGGTCGACGTAGGCGTCCAGGCGTTCGCGGGCGGTTCCGCGCGCGGCGAGCAGCCGGCCGCGCTCGGCGCCGAGGCGGCCCTCGCTCCACTCCAGGGTGCGCAGCAGCAGCTCGTCCTTGGAGCGGAAGTAGTAGAGGAGGTGGCCGCTGCTCATGCCGACCTCACGGCCGAGCGCCGCCATGGTGAGCTGCTCCAGACCGCGCTCGGCGATCATCTCCATGGCGACGGCGAGGACCTCCTCGCGCGGTGGCGCGTTCCTCCGCGCACCGGCCATCCGTGACTCCCGTTTTCAGGCCTTCGGCTGCTGCTGGGTGATGCAGTGAATGCCACCGCCACCCGCGAAGATCGTACGTGCGTCCACCAGCGTCACGGTCCGCTCGGGGAAGAGCCGGCGGAAGATGCCCGCCGCGGTCTCGTCGCGCGGGTCGTCGAAGCCGCACAGGACGACACCGTCGTTGCACAGGTAGTGGTTGATGTAGGAGTAGTCGGCCCAGTGGCCGTCGGCCTCCAGGACGGTCGGGGCCGGTACCTCGACGACCTCGATACGACGTCCGCGCGCGTCGGTCCCCGCCCTGAGCAGCCCGATGACCTCGCGGCTCACCTCGTAATCGGGGTGCGCGGGGTCCTGCTGGGAGTGCGCGACGACCACACCGGGCCGGGCGAAGGCGGCGACGATGTCGACGTGGCCGAGCGTGCCGAAGCCGTACGGGGGGTAGTCGCCGGTCAGACCGCGCGGCAGCCAGATCGCCTTCTCGGTGCCGAGCTGCGCGTGGATCTCCGCCTCGACCTGCTCGCGGGTCCAGCCGGGGTTGCGCTCGGGGCCGAGCTGCACGGTCTCGGTGAGCAGCACGGTGCCCTCGCCGTCGACGTGTATCGCGCCGCCCTCGTTGACCAGCCGTGAGGCGTACGTCTTCGCGCCCGCCAGGTCCGCGACCTCGGCGCCGATCTTGGAGTCGTGCTCCCAGCGGGCCCATTCCTGGGCGCCCCAGCCGTTGAACGTCCAGTTCACGGCCGCGAGTTCGCCGTGCCCGTTGGTGAGGAAGGTGGGGCCGATGTCACGCATCCAGGCGTCGTCGAGTTCACGCTCGACGGTGTCGACGCCGGGGCCGAGGAGTTCGGCGGCCGGGGCGGACTGGCCCGGACCGCACACCACGGTGACCGGTTCGAAGCGGCGGACCGCGCGGGCCACGGCCGCCCAGGCCGCGCGCGACTCCGCGAGGTCGTCCGGGTTGTCGAAGGTGGGGTTGGGGCCCGGCCACGCCATCCAGGTGCGCTCGTGCGGGGTCCACTCGGCGGGCATACGGAAACCGTCGGCGGCAGCAGACATGGGCGATCCTTACAAGCTGTGTCGATTACAGGAAATACAGGCGGTTGAGGGAGACCGAGTCGGCGGGTTCGGAGCGCAGCGGGTCGCCGTCGAGGGTGACCAGGCCGGTGCGCTGGTCCACATCGACCGCTCCGGTACGGGAGTTGAGGCGCAGGTCGGCGGGACCGATGCCACGGGTGCCGCGAACCGCCACGCGGCGACGGCGGGTCGGCATGAGGTCGCTGCCCTGGTCGAGCGCCGCCTGCGCGACGAAGGCCACCGAGATCTCGGCGGGCGTCGCGCCGTGCGCCCCGAACTGCGGCCCGAGGACCAGGGGTTCACAGGTGTCGGTGGCGGCGTTGGGGTCGCCGACGACACCGTAGGCCGGGAAGCCGGACTTCAGGACGAGCTGCGGCTTGGCGCCGAAGTACTCGGGGCGCCAGAGCACGATGTCGGCGAGCTTGCCGGTCTCGATGGAGCCGACCTCGTGGGCGAGGCCGTGCGCGATGGCCGGGTTGATGGTCAGTTTGGCCATGTAGCGCAGGACGCGTTCGTTGTCGTGGTCCTCGGGCGCGCCGAACTGGGCCTTCATCTTCCCGGCCATGGCGAAGGTGCGGCGCACGGTCTCGCCGGCGCGGCCCATGCCCTGCGCGTCCGAGGAGGTGATCCCGATGGCGCCCAGGTCGTGCAGCACGTCCTCGGCGCCCATGGTCCCGGCGCGGATGCGGTCACGGGCCATGGCCGCGTCGCCGGGCAGGTCGGTCTTCAGGTCGTGGACGGAGACGATCATGCCGTAGTGCTCGGCGACCGCGTCCCGGCCGAAGGGCAGGGTCGGGTTGGTGGAGGAGCCGATGACGTTCGGGACGCCCGCCATCTTCAGTACGTTCGGGACGTGGCCGCCGCCGCAGCCCTCGATGTGGAAGGCGTGGATGGTGCGCCCTTCGAGCACCCTGAGGGTGTCCTCGACCGACAGGCATTCATTCAACCCGTCGCTGTGCAGGGCGACTTGGACGTCGTGTTCCTCGGCGACCCGCAGGGCGGTGTCCAGGGCCCGGGTGTGGGCGCCCATGTCCTCGTGGACCTTGAAGCCGCTCGCCCCGCCCTCGGCGAGCGCCTCGATCAGCGGCGCGCTGTCGGAGGACGAACCCCGGCCCAGGAAGCCGATGTTGACCGGCCAGGCGTCGAAGGCGCCGAAGGCGTGGCGCAGCGCCCAGGGCGAGTTGACGCCGACACCCCACACCGGCCCGAACTCCTGGCCGATGATCGTGGTGACGCCGGAGGCGAGCGAGGCCTCCATGATGCGCGGCGAGAGCAGATGGACGTGCGTGTCGACGGCTCCGGCGGTGGCGATGAGTCCCTCGCCGGAGACGATGGACGTGCCGGTGCCGACCACGACGTCGACGCCGTCGAGGGTGTCGGGGTTGCCGGCCCGCCCGATCGAGCAGATCCGGCCCTCTCGGATGCCGATGGACACCTTCCGGACGCCCTGGACGGCGTCGATCACCACCACGTTGCTGATGACGACGTCGCAGGTGTCCCGGACGGCGGCGGCCTTGAGGTGCAGCCCGTCGCGCGCGGTCTTGCCGAATCCGGCGAGGAACTCGTCGCCGGGGAGCTGGGCATCCGACTCGACGCGGATGACGAGCCCCGAGTCGCCGAGCCGGACCCGGTCGCCGGCCCGGGGGCCGTGGGTGGCGGCGTAGGCGTAGGGATCGACGCTCATCGGCCGGCTCCTTCGGCTCCGGGGTGCCCGCCGGCACCCTCGACTCCGAGGTATCCGCAGGCGGCGGCCCTGCGCAGGGCCTCCTCCTTCGCTCCGGGCGCGTCCAGCGGGCCGTCGACCAGACCGGCGAAGCCGATCGCGATCCGCTCGCCGCCGATCGGCACGAAGCCGACCTCGGCGCTCTCGCCGGGGCCGAAGCGGACGGAGGACCCAGCGGGCACGGCGAGCCGCATCCCGTAGACGGCCGCCCGGTCGAAGGCGAGCCGCGGGTTGGCCTCGAAGAAGTGGAAGTGGGAGGTGACGGAGACCGGCACGCTCGCGGTGTTGGTGACCGTGAGCCGCAGGACCGCCGGGGGCTCGGTGTGCGCGGGCGCCGGCAGCAGCGCGCCGGGGGCCAGGTCGCCGAGTCCGCCGCCGATGGGGTCGGAGACGACCGCGAGCCGGGAGCCGTCGTCGAAGACGGCCTCGACGTGCACCTCGGTGACGACGTCCGCGACGCCGGGCAGCACGTCGCCGGGGCCGAGGACGGACCGGGCCGCCTCGATGGCCTCGGCCAGCCGCCTGCCGTCGCGGGCGGCCTCGCAGACGGTGTCCGCGATCAGCGCGGTGGCCTCCGGCACGTTGAGCCGCAGTCCGCGTGCCTTGCGGGCCCGGGCCAGCTCGGCGGCCGAGAACAGCAGCAGTCGGTCACGTTCCGTGGGGGTCAGTCTCACGCCACGACACCTCCTCGCCTTCCTCAAGTTAGAGCGTCACTCTAAACGTCGGATTCATGGAAGGGAAACATTGACGGGCGAGCATCGGAGACGCCACATTGAACGTCGCTCTAACTCTTGGTGCTTCCCGCACCACTCCAGGCGGCCGTCAAAGGAGACCAGCCATGCCGATCGAACAGCGCGGAGTCGACACCATCCCCGACGAGGAACGCACCAGCGGACCCCGCGACCTGGTGTCGATCCTGCTCGGTTCCAACCTCTGCCTCGGGGTGATCATCTTCGGCTGGCTGCCGCCCTCGTTCGGGCTCGACTGGTGGTCCTCCGTGAGCTCGATCGTGGCAGGCACGGTCGTCGGGACGGCGCTCACCGCGCCGCTGGCCCTGGTCTCGCTGCGGACCGGCACCAACCTCTCCACCTCCTCCGGCGCGCAGTTCGGCGTACGCGGTCGGCTGGTCGGCTCGGTCGTCGGCCTGCTGCTCGCGCTCGGCTACACCGCGCTGACCGTGTGGATCGGCGGCGACGTGATGGTGGGCGTCCTCGGCCGCCTCTTCGGCCTGGAGGCGAACGGCCTGGCGTACGCCGTCGTGTACGCGCTGCTGGCCGCCGCCACCGTCGCGGGCGCCGTCTACGGCTACCGCGTGCTGCTCGCCATGTCCCGCGCCCTCGCGATCGGCATGACGGCCCTGCTGGTGGTCGGCGTGTTCGCGTACGCCCCGCACTTCACCACCGCGGCGATCCCGGAGACCGGCGGCTATCTGCTCGGCTCGTTCTGGCCCACCTGGCTGCTCGCGGCGGTCGCGGCCGGCCTGTCGGGCCCGATCGCGTTCATCACGCTGCTCGGCGACTACACCCGCTACATCTCGCCCGGGCGCCACTCCTCCCGTACGGTCCTGCACGGCACCTGGCTCGGCCTGATCGCCGGTCTGCTGGTCCCCCAGCTCTTCGGCACCTTCACGGCGTACGGTGCCCGGGCTGCCCTCGACTACGCGGGCCCTCTGGTGTCCGCGTCCCCCGGCTGGTACCTGGTCCCGCTGCTGCTGGCCGCCTCCGCGGGCTCGGTGGGCAACGCCGGTCTGATGCTCTACTCGATGGGCCTCGACCTCGACGCGATCCTGCCCCGCGCCTCGCGCGCCCGCGCCACCTGCGCGGTCGCCGTCGTCGCCATGCTGTGCGTGTTCGTCGGCCACTACGCCTGGAACGCCCAGTCCGCGATGACGTCCTTCGTCCTGCTGCTGACCGCGATCGGCACCCCGTGGGCGGTCATCACGCTGATCGGCTTCGTCCGCTGCCGCGGTGTCTACGACCCCGACGCCCTCCAGGTCTTCAACCGCCGTTCCCGCGGCGGCGTCTACTGGTACAAGGCCGGCTGGAACCTCCGCGCCGTGGCGGCCTGGGCCCTGGGCGCCTTCGTCGGTCTGCTGGCCGTGTCCCTGCCGTCGTACGAGGGTCCGCTGCTGTCCCTGACCGGCGGGGTGGACTGCAGCTTCGTCCTGTCCGGCCTGGTCGGCGGCATCGTCTACCTGGCGCTCAGCCCGAAGGGGGCGTCACACGGCGTCGAGTCCGGGCAGGAGCCGGCTCGCGCCGAAAGCAGGCTCTAGGCCGCTGAACCAGGTGGCGCGCTCGTCGTGAGCGGGGAAGAACGGCCGCCCCACCAGCTCCGGATCGCGGGCCTGGATGAGATGGGGCGCGAAGACCTTCTCCCGGCCGCCTCCGCCGTCCCGTCCGCGATCAGCCAGGGCAAGCACCATACCCATGCCCTCCCCTGCCTTGCGAGACGACGAGCCGACGCCGTCTTCGCGGTGCTTCGCGACGGCACCTCGTACGAACCCCGGGCAGCCGAGGCGAGTCGAGGTGAGGTGAGGTGAGGTGAGCACCTCACCTCTCAAGACCCGCCCGTGCTCCGCTGAGCCCATGGCGGCAGAAGGCTCAGAGCACATGCGGCTCATCCACCGCCGGCCGACCGGCGAGGTGGTCGACAACACCGTCGGAATCAAGGACCACGGCGGCCTGCCCGGTCACTTCGCCGGGCCCTGGAACGCGGCGGGCGTGGCACGACCACGAGGCCGTTCACTCTGCGCGCCGTACGAACAGCCGGTCCCCGTAACCCTGTTGGGGCGACGGGGACCGACGGGAGTGATGTGGTGCCTAGCCCAGCGGGTGCATCCAGCCGTGCTTGTCCTCGGTGATGCCTCGCTGGATGTCGAGCAGGGCCTCGCGGAGACGGAGGGTGACCTTGCCGGGCTCGCCGCCGGACTGGTGCCACTCGGTGCCGGCCCGCTTGACGTTGCCGACGGGGGTGATGACGGCGGCGGTGCCGCAGGCGAAGACCTCGGTCAGGGTGCCGTTCTCGGCGTCGGTCTGCCACTGGTCGATGGAGACGCGGCTCTCCTCTGCGGTGTAGCCGAGGTCGCGGGCGACGGTCAGCAGGGAGTCGCGGGTGACGCCCTCCAGGATGGAGCCGGTGAGGGACGGGGTGACGATCCTGTCGCCGTACACGAAGTACAGGTTCATGCCGCCGAGTTCCTCGATCCACTGGTGCTCGACCGCGTCGAGGTAGCAGACCTGGTCGCAGCCCTTGGCGGCGGCCTCCTTCTGGGCGAGGAGCGAGGCGGCGTAGTTGCCGCCCGTCTTCGCGTCGCCCATGCCGCCGGGAACGGCGCGGACGCGGTCCTCGGAGAGCCAGATCGACACCGGCTTCACACCGCCGGCGAAGTAGGCGCCGGCGGGCGAGGCGATGACGAGGAAGAGGTACTCGTTGGCGGGCTTCACACCGAGGCCGACCTCGGTCGCGATCATGAAGGGGCGCAGGTACAGGGATTCCTCGCCACCGTGCGAGGGAACCCAGTCCCGGTCCTGGCGGACCAGTGCGTCACAGGCCTCGATGAAGGTCTCCACCGGCAGCTCCGGCATGCCGAGCCGGCGGGCGGAGGCCTGGAAGCGCTTGGCGTTCTTGTCGGGGCGGAAGGTGGCGACCGAGCCGTCGGGCCCGCGGTAGGCCTTGAGGCCCTCGAAGATCTCCTGCGCGTAGTGCAGGGTCATGTTCGCCGGGTCGAGGGAGAGCGGTCCGTACGGAACGAGCTGGCCGTCGTGCCAGCCGCGGCCCTCGGTCCACTTGATGGTCACCATGTGATCGGTGAAGTGGCGGCCGAACCCGGGGTTGACCAGAATCGCCTCGCGCTCGGCGGCGGAGAGCGGACTGGCGGACGGCTTGAGCTCGATCGTGGGCTGCGTCATGAGTGGTTTTGTCCTTCACCGGTTGTATGTGACGGGCCGCGCTCACGCCCGAACTGCCAGTGGCCAGTGTCAGGACGTCCGAGCATTCCCTCATTCCGCGGCTCCGCCCTCGATTATCGCGCGCGGAGGACCGTGGACGAAACGGTGTGAATACGGCCCAGGGATGACCCAGGGATGACCCAGGGATGGCTCAGAGGTCGATGGTGGCACCCGGCGAGGGCACAGCGAAAGCCGCCGGGTGCGGATGCGACCCGGCGGCTGCTACGGAACGTAGGCGGAGCGGCGGGTCAGCCGGCTACTCGCGCGGCCAGCGCGTCGCCGATTTCCTCGGTGCTGCGGGCGGGCTTGCCGACCCGCTCGGCGAGATCGACGGAGACGGCGTCCTCGATGCGGGCGGCCTCGGCCTCGTAGCCGAGGTGGCGCAGCAGCAGGGCGACGGACAGGACGGTGGCGCTGGGGTCGGCCTTGCCCTGGCCCGCGATGTCGGGCGCCGAGCCGTGCACGGGCTCGAACATCGAGGGGAACTCGCCGCTCGGGTTGATGTTGCCGGAGGCGGCGACGCCGATGCCGCCGGAGACGGCCGCGGCGAGGTCGGTGATGATGTCGCCGAAGAGGTTGTCGGTGACGATCACGTCGAAGCGCTCGGGCTGCGTGACGAGGAAGATCGTCGCCGCGTCCACGTGGAGGTAGTCGGTGGTGACCTCGGGGAACTCCTCGGCCACCTTGTTGAAGACATTGGTCCAGAGGTGACCCGCGAAGGTCAGCACGTTGTTCTTGTGGACCAGCGTCAGCTTCTTGCGCGGACGGGCCTGCGCACGGGCGAACGCGTCACGGACGACCCGCTCGACACCGAACGCCGTGTTGACGGAGACCTCGGTGGCGATCTCGTGCGGGGTGCCCTTGCGGATGGTGCCGCCGTTGCCGGTGTACGGGCCCTCGGTGCCCTCGCGGACCACGACGAAGTCGATCTCCGGCTGGCCGGCGAGCGGGGTCTCGACGCCGGGCAGGAGCTTCGACGGACGCAGGTTGACGTGGTGGTCGAAGGCGAAGCGGAGCTTGAGCAGGAAGCCGCGCTCCAGGACACCGGACGGGACCGAGGGGTCGCCGATCGCGCCGAGCAGGATGGCGTCGTGCCCCTTCAGGGCGTCGAGGTCGGCGTCGGTGAGGGTCTCACCGGTGGCGTGGTAGCGCCGGGCGCCGAAGTCGAACTCCTTGGTCTCCAGCTTCACGTCCTGCGGAAGGGCGGCGGAGAGGACTTTGAGCCCCTGGGCCACGACTTCCTGGCCGATGCCGTCACCGGGGATCACTGCGAGATCGATGCTGCGAGACATGACGGCACCGTACTCCTTGTCCCATGGAATGACACGCGATGTCCGCCATACGGACAGCCGGTGTCGCGGCACGTCTACCCTTCGACACACGTTCACCCGTACGTAGGAACGCCGTTGGCGCAGGCTGGGAACTTTCCAGACATGACCGCTCCCTCCACGGGGACTTCCCCCGAGCTGCCCGTCCCCGACGCCGGCATCCCGCACGAGCTCGCACGCGACATGAGCATGGCGGAGCAGTACGAGTACCTGAGGACGAAGCTCACCCGGCGCCGCGCGCTCGTGGCGGCGAGCGCGTTCGCGGGCGGCGGGCTGCTGGCCGGCTGCGCCTCGGGCACCAGGGCCCCCTCCCCGCGGACGGCCGGCTCCTCGCCGTACCCGGCCACCAGCCGGGTACCCGGCTCCGCCGTCGCGCCGTTCGGCCGCCACCTCGCCTTCGGCGCGGACCCGAAGACCCAGATGCGGATCTCCTGGCAGGTGCCGTTCGCGGTCAGGAAGCCGTACATCCGGGTGGGCCCGACGCCCTGGGCGCTGACCCACAGGATCGAGGCCGAGGTCCGCGCCCTGCACACCCCGGGCCTCGCCGGGCAGCGGGCGGCCCTGGACCAGTACTACCTGCACGCGGCGCTCGACGGGCTGCGCCCCGGGACGACGTACTACTACGGCGTCGGCCACGAGGGCTTCGACCCGGCGAGCAAGGAGCGGCACTCCACGATCGGCCACTTCCGCACGGCGCCCGCGCACCCCGGGACGTTCGTGTTCACCGCCTTCGGGGACCAGGGCGTCACCCCCGACGCGCTCACCAACGACCACGTGCTCCTCGGCCGCGGCCCGGCCTTCCATCTGCACGCGGGCGACATCTGCTACGCGGACGGCGTCGGACTCGGCCAGACCTCGGACATCTACGACCCGGCCGCCTGGGATCTGTTCCTCAAGCAGACCGAGACGGTGGCGAAGTCGGTGCCGTGGATGGTGACGACCGGCAACCACGACATGGAGGCCTGGTACTCGCCGAACGGCTACGGCGGCCAGTCCGCGCGCTGGACGCTCCCCGGCAACGGCTTCGACTCCCGGCACGCGCCGGGCGTCTACTCCTTCGTCTACGGCAACGTCGGCATCGTCGCGCTGGACGCCAACGACGTGTCGTACGAGATCCCCGCCAACAAGGGCTACTCGGGCGGCAGGCAGACGGCCTGGCTCGACAGACGTCTCGGGGAGCTGCGGAAGCAGGTCGACTTCGTGGTCGTCTTCTTCCACCACTGCGCCTACTCGACGTCGACGCACGCCTCCGACGGCGGTGTGCGCGACGCCTGGGTGCCGCTGTTCGCCAAGCACCAGGTGGACCTGGTGATCAACGGACACAACCACGTGTACGAGCGCACGGACGCCATCAAGGGCGGCAAGGTGGGCAAGCAGGTGCCGGTGGGCGCCACGACCGATCCGACCAGGGACGGGATCGTCTACGTCACGGCGGGCGGCGCGGGCAAGAGCCTCTACAGCTTCCCCACCGGGGTGAAGGACAGCTACGAGGGCAAGGTCACGCGGCGCGAGTCCGTGGAGACCTTCCACTGGACGAAGTCGAAGCAGCAGAAGGCGGACACCGTGGAGTGGTCGCGGGTGCGGTACACCGGCTTCTCCTTCCTCTCGGTGGAGGCGGAGGCCGGTCCCTCACCCAGGCTCAAGGTGTCGGCGCTGGCCCAGAGCGGCGAGCGCATCGACCACTTCGAGGTGCGGCGCGGAACCTGATGCCGGGCGCGGGGCGATCAGCGGGTCGACGAGGTGGGGGGGGGGGGGGGGGCCCGCGCCCCCCCCCCCCCCGATTGATCCCCCCTCTCACGGGGGGGTGGGTTTCCCTGTCCTCCTCTCCCCCCCTTTTCCTTCCGTTTGGGGGGCTCCTGGCATGAGGGGGTG
>NZ_JBVJCT010000033.1:0-94863 GCF_055588305.1 Streptomyces sp. NPDC042002
TACATTCCGAACCCGGAAGCTAAGCCTCACAGCGCCGATGGTACTGCAGGGGGGACCCTGTGGGAGAGTAGGACGCCGCCGAACAAATTTTAGAGCTCCGGCTCTCGGGAATTCTTTCCCGAGAGCCGGAGCTTTTTTGTTTTCCGACAGAATTTTCCCCATGACGCCTCCTCCTTGCCTCCCCCTCTGCGCTGCGGCGCCCGGGCTGCGGGTAAGGTCAGGGGGCATCATTGGCTCGTTTCCCACAGGAGGCCCCCGGGTGGAGGTCCAGGAGACCCGTGTTCAGACGGACCGGGTCCTCACCATCCCGAACATCCTCAGCATGGCGCGTCTCGTCGGCGTCCCCATCTTCCTGTGGTTGATCCTCAGGCCGGAGTTCGGTGGCCCCAAGAGCGATGGCTGGGCCCTGCTCATCCTCATGCTGAGCGGTATCACCGACTATCTGGACGGGAAGCTCGCCCGGCGCTGGAACCAGATCAGCAGCCTCGGCCGGCTGCTGGATCCCGCGGCCGACCGGCTCTACATCCTGTCGACGCTCGTCGGTCTCACCTGGCGCGGGATTCTTCCGATCTGGCTGACGGCCGCGCTCCTCGCACGCGAGCTGGTCCTGCTGGTGATGGTGTGGATCCTCCGCCGGCGAGGCTATCCGCCCCCGCAGGTGAACTTCCTCGGGAAGGCGGCCACCTTCAACCTGATGTACGCCTTCCCGTTGCTGCTGCTCAGCGACGGGAGCGACTGGATCGCGACATTCGGCGCTGTTTTCGGATGGGCGTTCGCCGGATGGGGTACAACCCTGTATTGGTGGGCAGGAGTCCTCTACGTGGTGCAGGTCCGCCGGTTGATCCGGGCGGACACCATGGCCGATTGAGCTCGGCCCGATTGGGCGGCTGTAGTGCCCCGATGGCCCCCGCTCGAAAACTGCGGGACAATCAGGACGGGTGAAGTCGGCTGTACCGTCGTCTCTTAGAGGAGGACGCTTCCGACATGAAGGCCGTCGTGATGGCCGGAGGTGAAGGCACACGCCTTCGCCCAATGACCTCAAGCATGCCCAAGCCGCTCCTGCCGGTGGTGAACCGGCCGATCATGGAGCATGTGCTCAGGCTGCTCAAAAGGCATGGGCTCAACGAGACCGTCGTTACCGTCCAGTTCCTGGCCTCGCTGGTCAAGAACTACTTCGGTGACGGTGAAGAACTCGGCATGGAGCTCACCTATGCCAATGAGGAGAAGCCACTCGGTACTGCCGGGAGCGTCAAGAACGCCGAGGAGGCGTTGAAGGACGACGCTTTCCTCGTTATCTCCGGTGATGCTCTGACCGACTTCGATCTCACCGAACTCATCAACTTCCACAAGGAGAAGGGCGCGCTCGTCACCGTCTGCCTGACGCGCGTACCCAATCCGCTGGAATTCGGTATCACCATCGTGGACGAAGAAGGCAAGGTCGAGCGCTTCCTGGAGAAGCCGACCTGGGGCCAGGTCTTCTCGGACACCGTGAACACGGGCATCTACGTCATGGAGCCCGAGGTCTTCGACTACGTCGAGGCCGATGTCTCCGTCGACTGGTCCGGCGATGTCTTCCCCCAGCTGATGAAGGAAGGCAAGCCCATCTACGGCTATATCGCCGAGGGCTACTGGGAGGACGTCGGCACTCACGAGAGCTATGTGAAGGCCCAGGCCGACGTCCTGGAGGGCAAGGTCGACGTCGAACTCGACGGGTTCGAGATCTCCCCGGGCGTATGGGTGGCAGAGGGGGCGGAGGTCCATCCCGACGCCGTACTGCGCGGGCCGCTCTACATCGGTGACTACGCCAAGGTCGAGGCGAACGCCGAGATCCGCGAGCACACCGTCGTCGGCTCCAACGTCGTCGTCAAGAGCGGCGCGTTCCTGCACCGGGCCGTCGTGCACGACAACGTGTACATCGGGCAGCACAGCAATCTGCGCGGCTGTGTGGTCGGAAAGAACACCGACATCATGCGCGCCGCCCGCATTGAGGACGGCGCCGTGATCGGCGACGAATGCCTCGTCGGTGAAGAATCGATCATTCAGGGCAACGTCCGCGTCTATCCCTTCAAGACCATTGAGGCCGGCGCCTTCGTCAACACCTCGGTGATCTGGGAGTCGCGCGGCCAGGCCCACCTCTTCGGCGCTCGTGGCGTCTCCGGGATCCTGAACGTCGAGATCACCCCGGAGCTGGCCGTGCGCCTGGCGGGGGCCTACGCGACGACCCTCAAGAAGGGCTCGACCGTCACCACGGCCCGCGACCACTCCCGAGGTGCCCGCGCGCTGAAGCGAGCGGTGATCTCGGCGTTGCAGGCCAGCGCCATCGACGTACGCGACCTGGAGAACGTACCGCTGCCCGTGGCGCGGCAGCAGACGGCCCGGGGCAGCGCCGGCGGAATCATGATCCGGACGACGCCCGGGGTGCCCGACTCCGTCGACATCATGTTCTTCGACGGGCAGGGTGCCGACCTGTCGCAGGGCGGTCAGCGGAAGCTGGACCGGGTGTTCGCGCGACAGGAGTACCGGCGCGCGTTTCCCGGCGAGATCGGGGATCTGCACTTCCCCGCGAGTGTCTTCGACTCGTATACGGGATCACTGCTGCGGAATGTCGACACCACCGGTATCGCGGATTCCGGGCTGAAGGTGGTCGTCGACGCCTCCAACGGCAGCGCCGGACTGGTTCTGCCCAGCCTGCTGGGCAAGCTCGGCGTCGACTCCCTGGTCATCAATCCCGGTCTCGACGAGTCCAGGCCGACCGAGACGGCGGAGACGCGGCGGGCCGGCCTGGTGCGGCTGGGCGAGATCGTCGCGTCCGCGCGGGCCGCGTTCGGAGTGCGCTTCGACCCGGTGGGCGAGCGGCTCTCGCTCGTCGACGAGAAGGGGCGGATCGTCGAGGACGACCGGGCCCTGCTCGTCATGCTCGACCTGGTGGCCGCCGAGCGGCGCAGTGGACGGGTGGCGCTGCCGGTCACCACCACACGGATCGCCGAGCAGGTGGCGGCTTACCACGGCACGCAGGTGGAGTGGACGACCACGTCGCCGGACGACCTGACGCGGGTCGGCCGCGAAGAGTCGACGATCTTCGGTGGCGACGCACGCGGCGGCTTCATCATTCCCGAGTTCAGCGGCGTCTTCGACGGCGCGGCCGCGTTCGTACGGCTCATCGGTCTGGTGGCGCGGACGCAGCTCACGCTCAGCCAGATCGACGCGCGGATCCCGCGGGCGCATGTCCTCAAGCGGGACCTCGCGACCCCCTGGGCCGTGAAGGGTCTGGTCATGCGCCGGGTCGTGGAGGAGGCGGGAGACCGTTTCGTGGACACGACGGACGGCGTACGGGTGGTGGAGACGGACGGGCGCTGGATCATGGTGCTGCCGGACCCCGCCGAGGCGGTCACCCATCTGTGGGCGGAGGGCCCGGACGACGCCTCCGCGGAGGCTCTGCTCGACGAGTGGGCGGCCGTGGTGGACAGCGCCGGCCGCTGAAACGATCTTCACCCTTACGTGTCGGACAAGTGTCCCCAAGGGGGCCTGTCCGGCACGTTGGTGGGGCCATTCGGAGGTAGCACCCGCGACGTGCGACGATGTGCGGCATGCCGCAGCAGCCCCCCGTTCGGAGCAGCGCTCCGCGCCCCCCGCGCCCGGACGCCTCCATGTCGCTGCTCACCAACGTCATGGATCACAGCCTCGACGAGGGGTACGCCGAGGCGGCCGCCCGCAGGGAGACCGAGGGCGCCGGCGGCATGCCGAAGACGGTCCGCGCCAAGCTGGGTCTTGCCGCGGGTCTGGTGCTCGCCGCGCTCGTGGTCACCGTGGGGGCGGCGAACGCCCGGCTGGCGGCGCCCGTCGTCGCCAAGGAGCGCCAGGAGCTCATCGACCGCATCGAGCGCGAGACGACGTCCGCCGACAAGCTGGAGAACGGCGTCGACACGCTGCGCGCCGATGTGAGCGCACGCCAGCGAGCCGCGCTGAAGAAGGACGGCGGTGAGCAGGCCGACCTCGTGAGCATCCTGTCGGGTGCCACCGATGTGCACGGACCGGGCGTGAGGCTCGTCGTCAACGACGCCAAGGAAGCCAGCACCGGCGGCGACGGCACGAATCCGCGGGAGACCTCAGGATTCTCCGACACCGGACGGGTGCGGGACCGTGACATGCAACGCGTGGTCAACGGCCTCTGGGAGTCGGGCGCCGAGGCCATCTCCGTCAACGGACAGCGGCTGACAGCTCTGTCGGCCATCAGGGCCGCGGGTGACGCGATACTGGTCGACAACAAGCCGCTGGTGCCGCCGTACACGGTGCTCGCGGTGGGGGACGGCCAGCGGCTCAGCACCAGGTTCCAGAACAGCGCCGACGGGCTGTATCTGCATGCCCTGCAGGAGAACTACGGCATCCGGACCAGCATTTCCGCCGAGGGCGACGTCCGGTTGTCCGCAGCACCGAGTGTGATCGTACGTACAGCAGAGCCGAGAACAGAGAAGGGCACACCGTGATCGCCGTACTGGGCCTCGTCGTGGGAGTCGTGGCTGGATTGTTGGTCCGGCCCGAGGTTCCGGCGGTCGTCGAGCCTTACCTTCCTATCGCCGTCGTGGCGGCGCTCGACGCCGTGTTCGGCGGTCTGCGCGCGATGCTCGACGGCATCTTCGACGACAAGGTCTTCGTGGTCTCGTTCCTGTCGAACGTGGTCGTCGCCGCGCTGATCGTTTTCCTGGGCGACAAGTTGGGTGTGGGTGCCCAGCTGTCCACGGGTGTCGTGGTCGTCCTCGGCATCCGGATCTTCTCCAATGCCGCGGCGATCCGTCGGCACGTGTTCCGGGCGTGAGGCCGATGAGCGACGAGAACGAAGACGAGACTCCCGAGAACCCGCTGCGCGAAGAGCTGCCGGAAGAGGTTCCCGCGGCCGCGCAGGAGCCTGAACCGGAGACGGCCGAGGAGAACGTCGAGACGCCGCCGTCCGGCCGTCAGAGGCTGGTCGAGGGGCTTTGGCCGCCGCGGGTGTCGCGTGCCCAACTCATCGTCGCCGTGCTGCTGTTCGGTCTCGGCTTCGGCCTGGCCGTGCAGGTGGCGTCCAACAGCGACGGCGACAGCGCGCTGCGCGGCGCGCGTCAGGAAGATCTCGTACGCATTCTCGATGAACTCGACAGCCGGACTCAGCGTCTTGAGGACGAGAAGCAGGGTCTCGAGGATCAGCGCACCGAACTGGAGAACAGCTCGAACCAGGCCGAGGAGGCCCGCAAGCAGACGGTCGAGAAGGAGAAGCAACTCGGCATTCTGGCGGGCACCGTGGCCGCCCAGGGACCCGGCATCACTCTGACCATCGACGACGTGAAGGGGACGGTCAAGGCGGACATGCTGCTCGACGCGATCCAGGAGCTGCGCGCCGCCGGTGCTGAGGCGATCCAGGTGAACGGCGTGCGGGTGGTCGCCGGGACCTATCTTGCCGATTCCGGAGGCGGAGTGAAGGTCGACGGGAACAAGATCACCCAGCCCTATCGTTTCAAGGTCATCGGCAAGCCGCAGGACCTGGAGCCGGCGCTGAACATTCCGGGGGGCGTGGTGCAGACACTGGAGAAGGAGCAGGCCACCGTCACGGTGGACGGCACGACGAAGATCGTCGTCGATGCCTTGCGACCGGCGGAGCGCCCTGACTACGCTCAGTCGTCCTCCCGGTGAACGGCGGTCGCATGGGGGTCGCCGGGCGAGGGCAGGAGGTTGCGGGGGGTCGGCGCACCGAATGGGTGGTGCGTGGTGGAAACTGTCTGGTGGATACGGACGTTGTGAGGATGTCCGGGTCGACCGGTGTATTCAATCAGGGTTCGTCCTGCCCCACGGGCGGGTCTGTTTCGGTCAAGGGGAATCGCCCGTGAAGTTGTTTGCGAAGTTGTTCGGCAAGAGCACGCGAGAGGACAGTGGCGACAACGCGACTGCCCGCCATCGTGCACCGCGCCAGGGAGACGCGGAGGCCCAGAGTGGCGACCGCCCGCTGTTCCGGGACCAGGTCACCGGTCCCGGTGGACCTGGCGCGTCGTCTGTTGACCCTGCCCAGTCCGGCCGCATAGGTTTCGGGGAACCGTCAGCCTCAAGCACGGGTGGAGGGTTCGCCTCCGATCCGTATGCGTCCCATGCCCCTGGTGGGCAGCCGCGGCAGGAGGATCCGTCCATGTCGGCCCAGGTGTGTACGAGGTGCGGCAACCGCAACGCGGAGAACAGCCGGTTCTGTTCCAACTGCGGTGCCCCGCTGCGGGGTGGACCGGAGCGTCCGTCGGAGCAGACGTCCACCATCTCCATCTCCGGTATCGAGGCCTACGACGCAGAGGTGACGGGTCAGACGCCCTCGCCGATGCTCTCCCCGGAGGCTCAGGCGGCTGTCGACGCGCTGCCGGTCGGTTCGGCGCTCCTGGTGGTGCGCCGTGGCCCCAACTCGGGCAGCCGCTTCCTGCTGGACAGTGAGCTGACCACGGCCGGGCGTCATCCGCAGAGCGACATCTTCCTCGACGACGTGACGGTGTCGCGTCGGCATGTGGAGTTCCGTCGTGTCGCGGACGGTTCGTTCACGGTCGCCGACGTCGGCAGCCTGAACGGCACGTACGTCAACCGGGAGCGGATCGACCAGGTCCCGCTGTCGAACGGTGACGAGGTGCAGATCGGCAAGTACCGGCTGGTGTTCTACGCGAGCCAGCAGGGCATCTGACCCTCCCCCAACTCCGTCCGGGGGGACACCGAGGGAATGTCCATGCTTCAAACACCGAGCGGCGGTGCCGGCAGCGGTACCGCCGCCGCGGACAGTGAGCTGATGAGCATCGGCGCGGTGCTGAGCGTGCTGCGCGACGAGTTCCCCGAAGTCACCATCTCCAAGATCAGGTTTCTGGAGGCGGAGGGGCTCGTCGAGCCGCGGCGGACTCCTTCGGGGTACCGCAAGTTCAGCGCGAACGATGTCGAACGCCTCGGCCACGTCCTGAGGATGCAGCGCGACCACTACCTCCCGCTGAAGGTGATCCGCGAGCACCTGGACGCCCTGGCGCGCGGTGAGCAGGTGCGTCTGCCCTCCGTGGGCCGTCAGCGCGACGCGGGTGAGGGAGGACCCCTGGGCGAGATCTACGGCGAGCCCGAGGGGCCCACGGCGGCCCGGGTGGGCCGCGCCGAGCTGCTGGCCGCCGCGGAGATCGGTGAGCAGCAGCTCGAGGAGTGGGAGTCGTACGGACTGATCGGCCCCCTGCCCGACGGTGTCTACGACGCCGAGGCGGTGACCGTCGCCGCGCTCGTCGTCGAGCTGGGCCGCTTCGGGATCGAGCCGCGCCATCTGCGGGCGATGAAGGCCGCGGCGGAGCGTGACGCGGGACTGGTGGACCAGGTGGTCGCCCCCCTGCGGCGTCACCGCAACCCACAGACCCGGGCGCACGCGGAGGCCCGTACGAAGGAACTCGCGGGCCTCACGGTGAAGCTGCACGCGGCACTCGTGCAGACCGCGCTGGGCGTGCGACTGCGCTGATCCGGCGTACCGGCGCGGGCCCTGGATCGTCCACCCGTTCTGTGCCCGACTACCCAAACGTCCCGGGCACGGCCTAGGGTTGCTGTGTGAACGAGCTCGATGTCGTAGGTGTCCGGGTCGAAATGCCCTCCAACCAACCGATCGTGCTTCTGCGTGAAGTGGGAGGCGACCGCTACCTCCCCATCTGGATCGGACCGGGGGAGGCGACGGCGATCGCCTTCGCCCAGCAGGGCATGGCCCCCGCACGACCGCTGACCCACGACCTTTTCAAGGACGTGCTGGAGGCCGTCGGCCAGGAGCTCACCGAAGTACGCATCACGGACCTGCGCGAGGGCGTCTTCTACGCCGAACTCGTCTTCGCCAGCGGGGTCGAGGTGAGCGCCCGGCCGTCCGACGCCATAGCGCTGGCCCTGCGCACCGGAACGCCGATCTACGGCAGCGACGGGGTGCTCGACGACGCGGGTATCGCGATCCCGGACGAGCAGGAGGACGAGGTGGAGAAGTTCCGCGAGTTCCTGGACCAGATCTCGCCCGAGGACTTCGGCACCAACAGCCAGTGACACGGGCGAGTGGAGGGCCGCTCAGGGCGGCATTTGCCCGCGGCGAGTGTGGTGTGCCGCGGCCCGCGCGGAGAGCATTCGGCTAGCCTTTCCCCGCGGTAGGGCACGGGAAACCACTCTTAGGGTGAT
The DNA here is from genome assembly GCF_055588305.1 of Streptomyces sp. NPDC042002. Classification (NCBI taxonomy): domain Bacteria; kingdom Bacillati; phylum Actinomycetota; class Actinomycetes; order Kitasatosporales; family Streptomycetaceae; genus Streptomyces; species Streptomyces sp. NPDC042002. The sequence goes on from NZ_JBVJCT010000033.1 coordinate 8,170, forward strand.
TATCACTCGGCGTGCCGAGTGTGGCGATCGTTGACGAGCCCCTGGTGACTGCCTACCGTCGAGAAGGCAGGTCAAGGACGGAGGTCGGCGTGAGAAGCAGCGGCGACGGTACGGCTGGGGGTGCTCCCGGACACGGTCCGGGGGAGAGCGGCCCGTACCCTCCCCCAAGCTCTCGGCTCGGCTCGAGCAGGGGGCTCCCCCATCATGGCAGCGCGGCCGATCATGTGCCGCGGCGGCCGACAGCGGTGTCCGGTGAGGGAGGGACTGTTCCCGAGGAGGTCGGTTACCGCGGGCCCACGGCGTGCGCCGCCGCGGGCATCACCTACCGGCAGCTGGACTACTGGGCGCGGACCGGACTCGTCGAGCCCAGTGTGCGTCCCGCCTACGGGTCGGGGACGCAGCGCCTGTACAGCTTCCGGGACGTGGTGGTCCTGAAGATCGTCAAGAGGTTCCTCGACACCGGGGTGTCGCTGCAGAACATCCGCACGACGGTCCAGCACCTGAGGGAGCGCGGCTTCCAGGACCTGGGGCGCATGACGCTGATGAGCGACGGCGCGACGGTCTACGAGTGCACCTCGCCCGACGAGGTCCACGCGCTGCTGCAGGGCGGCCAGGGTGTCTTCGGCATCGCCGTGGGCGTGGTGTGGCGGGATGTCGAGGGCGCACTGTCGCAGTTGCACGGAGAGCGGGTGGACACCGGTGAGACGCTCCTCGGGCACAACCCCGCCGACGAGCTGGCGCGCAGACGCAATCGCGCGGTGTGAGGCGTGGTTCTCGATGACGTGATGCCCCGGCGTGCCGGGGCATTGTCAGTGGCGTAGGGCAGCATCGGAGATGTGAGAACCGCGCCCACCATCCTGCATCTCGACATGGATGCCTTCTTCGCCTCGGCGGAGCAGGCGTCCAAGCCGAGCCTGCGCGGCAAAGCCGTCGTGGTGGGCGGGCTCGGACCCCGTGGAGTCGTCGCCACCGCCTCGTACGAGGCACGCGTCTTCGGGGTGAACTCGGCGATGCCCATGGCCCAGGCCCGCAGGCGCGCTCCGAACGCCGCCTATCTCGTGCCGCGCTTCGGGCTCTACCGCGAGGTCAGCGAACAGGTCATGGGGCTGTTGCGGGCCCTGTCGCCGCTGGTGGAGCCACTGAGCCTGGACGAGGCGTTCGTGGACCTGGAGGCGGGCGGGACGGCCTGGGACGACGCCTCGGCGCGGCTGGCCGGTGCCAAGCTGCGCGCGGACATCCGGGCGGTCACGGGACTCACGGGGTCGGTGGGGCTCGCCGCCTCCAAGATGCTGGCGAAGATCGCCTCGGAGCAGGCCAAGCCCGACGGCCTCGTGCTGATCGAGCCGGGCACCGAGCGCGCGCTGCTGGGGCCGATGCCGGTGCGGACGCTGCCGGGTGTGGGGCCGGCGACCGGCGACCATCTGCGGCGGGCCGGGATCACCACCGTCGAGGAGCTCGCCGAGGCGGGCGAGGACGAGCTCGTACGGCTGGTGGGGAAGGCGCACGGGCACGCCCTGTTCGCGATGGCGCTGGCCCACGACGTGCGGCCCGTGGTGGCCGAACGGGAGACCAAGTCGGTGTCGGTCGAGGACACCTACGACGTGGACATCCACGACCGGGTCCGGGTGGAGCTGGAGGTGCAGCGGCTCGCGGACCGGTGTGTGCGGCGGCTGCGCCGGGCCGGGCTGTCGGGGCGGACGATCGTGCTGAAGGTGCGCAGGTACGACTTCTCGACGCTGACCCGGTCCGAGACGCTGCGGGGGCCCACGGACGATCCCGGGGTCGTCCGGGAGGCCGCCGCGCGGCTGCTGGAGGGCGTGGACACGACCGGAGGCGTGCGGCTGCTGGGAGTCGGCGTCTCCGGGCTCGCCGACTACACGCAGGAGGACCTGTTCGCGCAGGCGCAGGCCGCCGCCGTGGGGGAGCCGGTGGCCGAGGAGCATTCCGCGGACGAGCCGGCCGAGGGCGCCCCGGTGGAGGAGGGGCGGCCCGCGGAGCGGCGGTGGTCCTCCGGGCACGATGTGCGCCATGCCGAGTACGGGCACGGCTGGGTGCAGGGGAGCGGGCTGGGGCGGGTCACCGTGCGGTTCGAGACTCCGTATTCCGAGCCCGGGCGGGTGCGGACGTTCCGGACGGACGATCCGCGGCTGGAACCGGCGGATCCGCTGCCCCTGGTGGAGCGAAGACCCGGGGACGCCGACGGGTTCCCGGCGGCTCCCGGGCCGTCGGCGTCAGAAGCCGCGACGCAACGTCCGGGCCTACGACCAGGTCCGGGCGTGGGCCCGGACCTGTACACCGGCCCGGACGCGGGCCCGGACCCGGACGGGAGTCGCGACGCGGATCCGGCCACCCGGGAAGCTCAGGCGTCCTCCGTGCCCGCGATCCGGCCGAAGTCCCGGTCCGGCGGTATCGGGGACGCCACGTCGAGACCGTAGTGGTGGTAGAGCTGGAGTTCCTGTTCGGGGGAGAGATGACGCCCGACGCCGAAGTCGGGGGCGTCCTTGATCAGGGCTCGGTCGAAGGGGATGCGCAAGGTCCCCTCGACGATCTCGCTGGGCTCCAGGGGCACGAAGGCGTCCCTGCTGAACAGCCCTGTGCGTATGGCCGCCCACTCCGGGACACCGGTCGCGTCGTCGAGATAGACCTCGTCGATCGTGCCGATCTTGGTGCCGTTGCTGTCGAACGCCTTGCGGCCGATCAGGTTGCGCGGATCGATGTCGGTCTGCACGGTCCCTCCAGTGGTCGCAAACTCATCCGTAAGTACTACGAAAGAGCACATTTGTGAAGGCGGCCACTCGAAGGCTGATGTCTTGTCCTCGCTGGTAGGCTGGCAGACGGCTGCTGATCCCGTGCGGGAGAGTCCTCCAGATTTCACCGGAGGCGCCGAAGGAGCAAATCCTCCCCGGAATCTCTCAGGCTCACGTACCGCACGGACGAGGTCACTCTGGAAAGCAGGGCGGGTGCCGATGGCCTCCGCTCTCACCGACGGTGAAAGTCGGGTCGTCCGCGGACGACCCGGTGAAACTCTCAGGTTGAGATGACAGAGGGGGAGGCCGTCGGGGTACCCGTGCCGGGGTGCCCCTCGAAGGTCGCGTCAGACCAGGAGGCCTCCGCCATGACCGCCCCTCGCATTCCGCTTTCCGAGCTCGAACAGGGCATTCCCTTCGAGCAGCGCCACATCGGGCCCGACTCCGAAGCCCGGGCCAAGATGCTCGCGCAGGTCGGCTACGGCTCGCTCGACGAGCTGACGGCCGCCGCGGTGCCGGACGTGATCAAGAACGCCGAGGCCCTGAAGCTGCCGGCCGCGCGGACCGAGGCCGAGGTACTGGCCGAGCTCCGCTCCCTCGCGGACCGCAACGAGGTGCTCGGCTCGATGATCGGCCTCGGTTACTACGGCACGTTCACGCCGCCGGTGATCCTGCGCAACGTCATGGAGAACCCGGCCTGGTACACCGCGTACACGCCGTACCAGCCGGAGATCTCGCAGGGCCGTCTCGAGGCGCTGCTGAACTTCCAGACCGTCGTCGCCGAGATCACCGGACTGCCGACCTCCGGCGCCTCCCTCCTCGACGAGGGCACCGCCGCCGCCGAGGCGATGGCGCTGTCCCGCCGCATGGGCAAGAACAAGAAGGGCCTCTTCCTGGTCGACGCGGACGCGCTGCCGCAGACCATCGCCGTCATAGAGACCCGCGCCGAGCCGACCGGCGTCGAGATCGTCGTCGCCGACCTCGCCGACGGCATCCCGGCCGGCCTCGCCGGGCGCGAGATCAACGGCGTGCTGATCCAGTACCCGGGCGCCTCCGGTGCCGTACGCGACATCAAGCCGATCGTCGAGCAGGCGCACGAGCTGGGCGCGGTCGTCACCGTCGCCGCCGATCTGCTCGCCCTGACCCTGCTGACCTCGCCCGGCGAGCTCGACGCGGACATCGCGATCGGTACGACGCAGCGCTTCGGTGTGCCGATGGGCTTCGGCGGACCGCACGCCGGTTACATGGCGGTCCGCGAGAAGTTCGCGCGCAGCCTCCCCGGCCGGCTGGTCGGTGTGTCCGTGGACGCCGACGGGAACAAGGCGTACCGCCTCGCCCTGCAGACGCGTGAGCAGCACATCCGCCGCGAGAAGGCGACCAGCAACATCTGTACGGCTCAGGTGCTGCTCGCCGTGATGGCCGGCATGTACGCCGTCTACCACGGTCCCGACGGCCTGCGGACCATCGCGTGGCGTACCCACCGCTACGCCACGGTCCTGGCCGCGGGTCTCACCGCCGGCGGCGTCGAGGTCGTGCACGGCGCGTACTTCGACACGCTCACCGTGCGGGTCCCGGGCCGCGCCGCCGAGACCGTGGCCGCCGCCCGCGACCACGGCGTCAACCTCCACCGCGTCGACGCCGACCAGGTGTCGATCTCGTGCGACGAGACGACCACGCGCGAGCAGCTGGCCGCCGTGTGGACCGCCTTCGGCGTCGACGGCGACATCGAGGCGCTGGACGCGAGCGCGGAGGACACCCTGCCGGCCGCGCTGCTGCGCACGGACGAGTACCTCACGCACCCCGTCTTCCACCAGCACCGCTCCGAGACCGCGATGCTGCGCTACCTGCGCAAGCTCTCCGACCGCGACTACGCGCTCGACCGCGGCATGATCCCGCTGGGCTCCTGCACCATGAAGCTCAACGCGACCACCGAGATGGAGCCGGTCACCTGGCCCGAGTTCGGGCAGCTGCACCCCTTCGTGCCCACCGAGCAGGCCCGGGGCTATCTGACGCTCATCCACGAGCTCGAGGACCAGCTCGCCGAGGTCACCGGCTACGACAAGGTGTCGCTCCAGCCCAACGCCGGTTCGCAGGGCGAGCTGGCCGGTCTGCTGGCCGTCCGCGGCTACCACCGCGCCAACGGCGACGACCAGCGCACCGTCTGCCTCATCCCGTCCTCCGCGCACGGCACCAACGCCGCCAGCGCCGTGATGGCCGGCATGAAGGTCGTCGTCGTGAAGACCGCGGACGACGGCGAGATCGACGTCCAGGACCTGCGCGCCAAGATCGAGCAGTACCGCGACGAACTGTCGGTGCTGATGATCACGTACCCCTCGACGCACGGTGTGTTCGAGGAGCACGTCGCCGACATCTGCGCCCAGGTGCACGAGGCCGGCGGCCAGGTCTACGTCGACGGCGCCAACCTCAACGCCCTGGTGGGCCTCGCCAAGCCGGGCCACTTCGGCGGCGACGTCTCGCACCTCAACCTGCACAAGACCTTCTGCATCCCGCACGGTGGCGGCGGTCCGGGCGTCGGTCCGGTCGGTGTGCGCGCGCACCTGGCGCCGTACCTGCCGAACCACCCGCTGCAGCCCGAGGCCGGTCCCGAGACCGGTGTCGGCCCGATCTCGGCCGCTCCCTGGGGCTCCGCGGGCATTCTGCCCATCTCCTGGTCGTACGTCCGGCTGATGGGCGGCGAGGGCCTCAAGCGCGCCACGCAGGTGGCCGTGCTCTCCGCGAACTACATCGCCAAGCGCCTGGAGCCGCACTACCCGGTGCTGTACACCGGTCCGGCCGGCCTGGTCGCGCACGAGTGCATCATCGACCTGCGTCCGCTCACCAAGGCGACCGGCGTCAGCGTCGACGACATCGCCAAGCGCCTCATCGACTACGGCTTCCACGCGCCGACGATGTCGTTCCCGGTGGCGGGCACGCTGATGATCGAGCCGACCGAGTCCGAGGACCTGGGGGAGATCGACCGGTTCTGCGACGCGATGATCGCGATCCGCGCGGAGATCGAGAAGGTCGGCTCCGGCGAGTGGGCGGTGGACGACAACCCGCTCCGCGGGGCGCCGCACACGGCCGCCGCGCTCGGCGGCGACTGGGAGCACCCGTACAGCCGCGAGGAGGCCGTCTTCCCGGCCGGTGTCTCGGCCGCCGACAAGTACTGGCCGCCGGTGCGCCGCATCGACCAGGCGTACGGCGACCGCAACCTCGTCTGCTCCTGCCCGCCGCTGGACGCCTACGAGGACTGATCAGCGCTCGGCACGTGGACGCCTACGGGGAGTGATCACCCTCGGTCATGCGTCGGGGCCGGTTCGGAGAGTACGTCTCCGGGCCGGCCCCTCGTGTGTCTGGGCGGCCTGTCGGGGCCGCCCGGGTCGTGCGGCTCAGGCGGCCGTCATCACCGGCGCGCCGCCCAGCGGGCGGTGCGGGGCGATGATCTGGCCGTCCGGCAGGAGCTCACCTGTGTCCTCGAAGAGCAGAACGCCGTTGCACAGCAGGCTCCATCCCTGCTCCGGGTGATGCGCCGCGAGGCGGGCGGACTCCCGGTCGGCTGATTCGGCTGACGGACACGGTGGCTGGTGCTGGCACATGGATGGGATCTTTCGCTGGGTCGAGGTGTGAGTGATGGGTGTGGTGTCTGTCTTGCGGCTTGAGGTACTCATGGCCGCCCCCCGTTGATGTGTGGTCTGGAACCCAGTGTTGCCCCACGGGCGCCAATCCGCAGGGATTTGAGGGCACCGCTTCTCACAGGTTGATGACGCATCACCCGTGCGGAGGGTTCACCCCAACTGCGCTGCCCTTTCGGGTGGTTCGAGGTGGCCGAATGGGGCTAGTCAGGTCGGGCGCGGAGCGCGTTTCTCCTCGTACGAGCGCTGTGGAGCCCTAACGAGCGATCGGTTCTCCGGGTGCGGGACAGCGCCGTGCCCCGCGGCCGGGAGGCACGGACGCGGGGCACGGACAGAGGTCGAGAGCGCGGCTGCTCAGGCCGGCGAGCTGAGGAGCGGTGCCGGGGTGACCCGGTGGGTGAGAACGGGCAGCAGTTCGGCGACGCGGTACGGCCGGTGCGCGGCGATGCCGGGCGGGGCGGGTGCGAGCGGGACCAGGAGGTCGGTGGCGGCCGGATGGCCGGTGGCGCCGTCCGCCGTGCAGTCTCCGTGCAGCCAGAGGGTCAGCATGTACAGCTCGGGCACGGACAACAGGCGGGCCTGGTAGGGCTGTTGCATGCTCTCGGCCTGCCGTACGGCGTGTTCCGTCGCGGCGATGTAGGGGCCCTCGAAGAAGCGTGAGAAGGCCCAGCCGTCCGGGGTCAGCATGGTGTCGGCCGCGGCCACCGCACGGTCGCCGCAACGGATCAGGAAACGCCACCCGGCGAGCCGGGTGGCGGAGGCGCCCGCGGGAGTGATGCGATCCAGGACGTGGACGGGCAGCGGGAGTTCGGGAGTGGCGGGTCCCTGTGCCAGGCGCAGGGACGGGGTGCGGGCTTCGCGGACAGCGGTGGGGGAACCGAGTGCCGTGAGAACGGTGCGCAGGGCGGGCGCGGGAGCCGGGGGTACGTGCAGCGGCATGGTGGGTCGCCTCTCATTCGACAGGCACAGTGGCGCGAGGGCGGGGGCGGACGGCGCTGTCAGCTCTCGGGTCAGAGGGGCGAGGGGTCTGGATCTGCCGACAGGGTGTCGCCTGCCGTCGTCACCGTGACGACAGGACCTAGGACCGCGAGCGCCAACTCTCTGCCTCGGTAGCGGAGTTTATACGACGCGTGTTCAGACGGTGTTTCGTCTAGTCGTCCCGAATACGAAGAACAAGGCGCTATTCGGTCGATGAAACGAGGAGTTCATCCCGGTTCTGAGCGGTCGAACCGCGGTGACCTCGGAATACTCCGCCGCAGCGGTCGGCCGATTCTCGTCGGCGTTTTTTACGAGATCATTTCGCGCGGTAAACTTGCTTACTGCTCCATGCCCGGTGAATGTGCCCGGGGCCGATGTCCAGGGTAGCGGCCGAAGAGCGCGCGCGGGACGTTATGGATCGCGTTGCCTGGGCATCATCCACCGTGACCCGGGACGCCAGGGCCGGAGCGTCGGCCTGCCCATCCGAGGAGGGACACTTCGATGGGGGAGAAGGTCGTGGCAGGGACAATCGGCCTGTCCGATCGGCAGCGCTACCGCGACAAGCTCCGGCAGTGTCTGACGGGGCTGGAGCGACTGCTGGAGGAGAAGCGGTTCGACCGCCCGAAGAATCTGATGGGCCTGGAGATCGAATTGAATCTCGCGGGGCCCGACGGCATGCCCAGAATGATGAATGCGCAGGTACTCGAACGGATTGCGAGCCGCGATTTCCAAACAGAACTCGCCATGTTCAACCTGGAAGTCAACATAGCCCCACACCGATTGGGCGGCCGGGTATTCGACCGGCTCGCCGAGGAGATCCGCACCTCGCTCGCGTATGCCCACCGGAAAGCCAGTGAGGTCGACGCCGGAATCGTGATGATCGGCATTCTGCCGACGCTCGGCCGGGACGATCTGGTGTCCGCGAACCTCTCGGACGTCGACCGCTACACGCTGCTCAACGATCAGATCGTGGCCGCGCGCGGAGAGGATTTCGAACTCGACATCGACGGTGTGGAGCGCTTGGTCTGCAGGTCGGGATCCATCGCGCCCGAAGCCGCCTGCACCTCAGTGCAGTTGCACCTCCAGGTCACACCGGACCGGTTCGCGGACGTGTGGAACGCGGCGCAGGCGGTCGTCGCCCCGCAGATCGCGGTCGGGGCCAACTCGCCGTTCCTGTTCGGGCACGAGCTGTGGCGGGAGTCGAGGCCCCCGCTCTTCCAGCAGTCGACCGACACCCGGCCACCGGAGCTCCAGGCGCAGGGAGTCAGGCCGCGCACCTGGTTCGGCGAACGGTGGATCACCTCGGCGTACGACCTCTTCGAGGAGAACCTGCGGTTCTTCCCGCCCCTGCTGCCCATCTGCGACGAGGAGGATCCGCTCGGCGTCCTGGACGCCGGGGGTGTACCCAAGCTCGCCGAGCTGGTGCTGCACAACGGCACGGTGTACCGCTGGAACCGGCCCGTGTACGGCATCGCCGACGGCGTCCCGCATCTGCGCGTCGAGAACCGGGTGCTGCCCGCCGGCCCGACGGTCACGGACGTCATCGCCAACGCCGCCTTCTACTACGGGCTGATCCGCGCGCTCGCCGAGGAGCCGCGTCCGGTGTGGACGCGGCTGTCCTTCGAGGCGGCCGCCGCCAACTTCGACGCGGCCTGCCGGCACGGCATCGACGCGCGCCTGGAGTGGCCGCGGCGCGGCCGTTACGGCGGGACCACGCAGGTGGACGCCGCGAACCTGGTCCGCGACGAACTGCTGCCGCTCGCCGCCGCAGGACTGGACGCCTGGGGTGTCGAGCCCGCTGACCGGGACTTCTACCTGGGCGTGATCGAGGACCGGTGCAGGCTGCGTGTCAACGGCGCGACCTGGCAGGCGGCGACGTTTCACCGGGCCCTGGAGAAGGGCCTCGGCCGCGACGCCGCACTGGCCGCGACGACGCGGCGCTACGGCGAGCTGATGCATCTCGGAGAGCCGGTGCACACCTGGCCGGTGGGACTCCCTGAGCCGGTGCCGCTGGGGTGACGCGGGGCGTTGTGCTGGTGGGCTCGGGCTGATGCGGGGGCGCCCGGGATGGTGCCCGGGGCCGGAACCGGGTCAGCGTCCTGTGGTGGCCGGTGCGCGCCGATGATCCGGCCGGTGGGCCGTGGGCGTGTGGCCGGTCGGGCCACGGACACGGGAGTGGTGCGCCGGGCGGGCGCGGCCGCCGGTGTGGGTGCCGGTGGGACCGAGGCAGGGGTCGGTACCGGCCGGGTGGCCGTCAGTTCGGGTTCTCCGCGCCTGCCGCCGTGATCGCCTTGAGTATCGCCGCGTGGATCTGTGAGGGCTCGTTGACCCGCTCGCCGGAGCCGCCCGTCGCCCTGGCGATCTGGTCGACCTCCCGGCGGTCGCTGTCGGGGCCCACCGCGATGGCGATCAGCGGCACCGGGCGTTCCGGGTCGGCCAGTTTCTGCAGCTCGGCGACGAGATCGGACCTGGAGATGCTGCCGGGGTCCTGGTTGACCCCGTCCGTGAGGATGACCAGCGCGTTGAACCGGCCCTTGGCGTAGGAGGCGACGGCGGCCTTGTAAGCGGCGAGTGTGGTGTCGTACAGACCGGTCGCTCCGTGCGGGACCGGCTTCAGGGAGCGGAAGGCCGCGGACAGTCGGTCGCGCTGGGTGCCGGATCCCTTGGTGTCACCGAGCCGCTCGGTCGGGACCAGGACGCGGTAGTCCTTGGGGCCGTCGAGCTTCGTGGAGAACTTCCACAGCCCGATCTCGTCCTCGGGAGTGAAGGTGGCGAGCGCCTGGAGCAGGGACTCCTTGGTGACGTCCATGCGGGACCGGTCGCTGCCCGGCAGTGGCTCGGCCATGGAGGACGAGGCGTCCACGACCGTGGTGATCCGGGCGCTCTCCACCGTGATCGTCCACATGCCCAGGGCTTCCTGGACCGCGTCCTTCGACGAGGGGGCGGCCACTACGCGCGCGTACGGCTGCGGGAACCTCCCGCCGGCCTCGGTGACCAGCGTGTCCGACGGGTTCCCCGCGTCCGTGCGGAACCCGAACATCCGCAGGAACTGCCGGGGTGCCGCCTCTGCGAGCAACGTCATGAACCGCAGGGCCGCACGGCTCTCGTCCGTACCCAGCCGCGACTCGTCGACCAGCGTGTACGGGTAGTCGAGCAGTGGCGCGCCGTCCTTGGGATAGAAGAGGTCGAGGTCGTCACCGCCGTCCGCCGAGGTGTTGTGGGCGAACGCCGCCTGCTCGGACAGGATCAGCGCCTGATTGCGCCCGGGGCTGCCCTTCCCGGAGCCGGAGAAGTCGCGGGGCAGCGTGTCCAGGAGCTGGGTGTCGCTGTCGGACGTGCGCTGCGAGAGCGCCTTGGCCATCGAGGCCGCCTGGACGTCACCGCCCTTGACCCGGGAAGCGGCCTCGCTGATCCGGGTGAGCGCGAGCAGTCCCGTCGAGCTGTGGGCCGGATCGGCCGTGCCCAGCTCGATGCTCTTGGCCCGCGTCGTCGCCCCCGCCAACTCGCTCCAGGTGTACGTCTTCTCGGGCCAGCCCAGCGTTTTGGCGGCCGACGGGACCATGGCGACGCCGACCGGTGTGGAGGCGACGTTGCCCAGGCTGTTGACCTGCGTGGCGGTGCTGATCTCGGCGACCCGCTCCACCCACGCGTCGGAGTCCGGCACCCACACCTGTACGTCGGACTTCTTGCCCGACCGGAGCGCGGCGGCGACCTTGTACGACTCGCGAGCGGTCACGCTGACGTCGAGGCAGCGGCCGTCGGAGGTGATGTTCTTCGCGCGGGCGTCCTCGGCTGCGGCCCTGAGCGCGGGCGCGATGTCCGGAGAGGCGGCCACCTCGATGTGCACGGCGTCGTCCTCGCAGCTGCCCCCGAAGGAGAACAGGCCGCCACGGACGGCGGCGGCCGTGCCTCCGGCGACGGTGAGGACGAGTGCCGTCGCGAGGGCCACATTGCGGCGGCGCGCGCGGATCCGGGGGTCGGCGGAGCCCGCCCGTGGCGCGTCGGGCAAGCTGTGACGTCCCATGACGGTGAGGTCCTCCCAGGTGAGCCCGAACCGTGAGACAGCCGTAGAACAGGCAAAGGGGAAGTACGCCCCGTATGGCGCCCGTCCCCCAACGGCCTGTCGCACACGATCTTCGCAATTTCTTTCGAGACCCTAGCGGGGCGACGACGGGGATGCGGCGGGATTACCCAACTGGAGGCGGGAGTGCAGGTGGAGGCGGGCTCGGTGGCCGATTCCTTTCCGGAGGAGAGGCTGACACGACGGATTCTCCGGGACGAGACGCTGCTCGTCCTGGCGCTGTCGCTCGGCGCGAGCGGAGTGTCCGCGCTGATCAGTTTTGTCGGATCGGTCACGAAACCGGGCGGCCTCAAGGACCAGGCGGCCACCCTGAACGCCTCGGCGGCGCCGGGCCGGCCCTGGCTCGATCTGGCCTGGCAGCTCTTCGGTATCGCGTCGGCGCTGGTACCGGTCGCGCTCGTCGCGCACCTGCTGATGCGCGAGGGGCAGGGGATGCGCGTGATCGGTTTCGACCGTACGCGCCCCTGGCCGGACCTCGGCCGCGGTGCCATGGTCGCGGCGGTGATCGGCAGTACGGGAATCGCCTTCTACCTGGCGGCGCGTGGGTTCGGCGCCAACCTCACGGTGGTGCCCGAGGCGTTGCCGGACGTGTGGTGGAAGTTCCCGGTGCTGATCCTCTCGGCCGTGCAGAACGCCGTGCTGGAGGAGGTCATCGTCGTCGGGTATCTGCTGCGTCGGCTCGGGCAGTTGGGCTGGACGCCGGGGACCGCGCTGGTGGCGAGTGCGGTGCTGCGCGGCTCGTACCACCTCTACCAGGGCATCGGCGGCTTCGTCGGCAACATGGTGATGGGCGTGGTCTTCGTGTATCTGTACCGGCGTTGGGGCCGGGTCGGGCCGCTCGTGGTCGCGCACTCGCTGCTCGACATCGGGGCTTTCGTGGGGTACGCCCTGCTCGCGGGGAAGGTGGGATGGCTCCCGACGGCGTGAGCGGCGCTCGCGACCACTGAGCTGGCGCGGGCGCGGGATGACTGCGAAGGGGCGTACGACCATCTCGTACGCCCCTTTCGCGTGCTGTCGGACGAGACCTGTGCGCCGTCGTGCGAGTCCCACGGGCTTGTTACGCGAGTCCCGTGGGCCTGTTCACGTGAGCAGCTCGCCCTCGATGACCGTGACCGCGTGTCCCGACAGGAGGGTGCGGGCGCCGCGCACCTCGGTGCGGACCAGGCCGGAGCGCGGGGAGGCCTGGAGGCCGGTGAGAGCGGGGCGGCCGAGGCGCTCGGACCAGAACGGGGCGAGGGCCGTGTGGGCGCTGCCGGTGACCGGGTCCTCGTCGATGCCGACGTTCGGGAAGAAACAGCGCGAGACGAAGTCGTATCCCCGGGAGGGGTCTTCGGCGCGGGCGGTCGCGATGATGCCGCGCTCGGAGTAGCGGGCGAGCGCCTTGTGGTCCGGGGCGAGAGCGCGGACGGTCTTCTCGTCGGCGACCTCGACCAGCAGGTCACCGGTGTTCGGGCCGGTGTCGAGGGTGCGCAGCGGCTCGGCGCCGAGTGCCTCGGCGACACCGTCGGGGGTCTCGACCGGGGTGAGCGGCGCGGTCGGGAAGTCCAGGGTGATCGAGCCGTCGGCGGCGGGCGCGGCGATGAGGACACCGCTGCGCGTGGCGAAGCGCACCGGGCCCTGGTGGGCGCCGGTGGTGTACAGGACGTGCGCCGCAGCGAGGGTCGCGTGTCCGCACAGGGCGACCTCGGTGGCGGGGGTGAACCAGCGCAGGGCCCAGTCGGCCTCGCCGCCTTCGGGAAGACGGTGGGTGAACGCCGTCTCCGCGTGGTTGACCTCCATGGCCACGCTCTGGAGCCAGGCGTCGTCCGGGAAGGAGTCGAGGAGGAGGACCCCTGCCGGGTTGCCGGCGAAGGGGCGGTCGGTGAAGGCGTCGACGACACGAATGCGCATGCCTCGAAGTTAGCGGTCCCGGGAAGCCGCGGGCCAAGGCCAATCCGGGGGATCTGGCCTCTTGTCGGCGCGGGCGGGAGGTTCGGGCGCCACGGCTGCCGCCTACGTCTCCCGCTACTACTTTGTCCGGCTGTCCGATGGACGCGCACGCGTCGTTGACGTCCGTTCTGCGGACGAGATGGATGAGGCGACGTGCGAGGCGTTCGATGCGACCGGACACGCCTGCCGGGCCGTGGGCTGGGACTTCGAGTGGGTAGGGCGGCCCGATCCCGTGGTCATGGCGAATATTCGCTGGCTGTCCCGATATCGGCAGGCCCGCTGCGGCAGGCCGGTGTCGGTGGTGGACCGGCTCCTGGAGGTCTTCCGTGAACCGTTGGGGCTAGGGGACGGCGCCGGGCTGGTCGGAGACCGTTTGCGGGTTCTCCCGGTGCTGTTCCATCTGTTGTGGTCCGGCGCTCTGAGGACGGACCTGGTGGGAGGGCTGACGGAGACCGACGGTCTGGTCCGGACGGAGGGAAACGGATGGGCAGCCCGAATGCGGACAAGTGACCCACCCCAGCACGAGCAGCGAGCCGATCACCAAGCTTCCCTGCCAGGTCCGGCCGATTGCCGGTGAAGGTTCCTATCCCTTCATCGCCCGCCTCGCCCGTGCCAACTGTCTTCCGTCTGCCTACCTGCGGCGCTTCCTCGCAGGCCCGCCCGGATATCGCGGCAGTCCGTCGTGGGAACGGATCGCCGCCGTCACCGGCCGCGATCCCGAACTGCTGCGGAAGACACTCGACACGGTCAAGTGCAAGGAGTGCGGCTCCGTTTCCTGGTCACTCGCACGTTCGGCGTCCTGCCCCGCTACTGCTCGACTCGATGCCGCGTCCCCCAAAAGCACCCGGTCATGGGACCTTGCCGAATCTGCCGGCAGCCCATGAAGATCCAGTTCGGTCAGCGCCACCGACTCTGTTCCTCCGCCTGCCGCAGAGTGGCCTGCATCGAACGTCGTTCCCGCAACGAGGGCGCCGCTGAACAGCAGTCATCCCGCGACTGCGTCGTCCGTGAAGGCCCCATGCCGCCGTCCTCTCAAGTCGTTCACCAGCGCACCTGCTCGGAGACATGCGAACTGCGGGTCTCCCGCTGGGACCTGCGGATCGAGAGGGACGGGCTTCCTCTGCCCACAAGGACGTGCGCGTTCCGCGGAATCCCGATAGAAGCGAAGCCCCGCACCGATCCGCCTCGGCGCTGGTGCAGCCGCCGTTGCCGCGCATGGTCGTCCGGGGGTGTTGAGCCAGCGGTCTTCTTCAAGCCGATGGCCTGCGGGCAGTGCCAAAAGCCGCTCGATCGCCGCAAGGACGGCTGGACTCGGCGCTGGTGCTCGCGCAAGTGTTACCGGCTGTCCCGCGGCTGGCCTGAGCAGCCGAAACAGGGCACAGCCGAGCGGTCTATCACGGCCTAAGACGCTTGGCGCTGAGTGACGGTGACAGCTGAGGCGACCAGCCTTCACGGGCCACCGGTAGCTTCCAGCCATCCACTGCTCAAGGACCACGCCGGTGACCTGACCGCCGGCCGCCATCACGTGCCGGACGGCGGTGTCGACGGTGCGAGATCCGCGTAACGCCTTGCCGTCGACGCTGATCACCCCTGGCCGGTCGCATCGCTTTGTCGACTTTGGGTGGTGGGCGACGCCGGCGCGGAGCAACGCCGCGATCATCGCGGCCGGGACCCTGCGGCAGCTGTCTGTGGACATCGGCATCCTTCCTCGCGCACCACCGACGGCGCACGCGTCGCCGTCGATTCTTGGCGCGCGGGAGGCGCCACGACGTGAATGAGCGGGTGCGCAAGACGGACATGGCGAAACTCCGCCACGAATGTGTCAGCCGTGCGGCACGCCTGCTACCGGTTTGCCACCGAGGAAGTCCTCCAGGATCTCGGCAAACCGCGCCGGCTGCTCCTCGGCCGCATAATGGCCACAATCGTCGATGACCACCCCGGTGACATCGTCGGCCGCCAGCCGCATCGTCTCGGCGACCATCGCGCCGCTGTACCGCGCGCCGCCGATGGCGAGCACCGGCAGCGTCAGCCGGGTCTTCTTGCGCTGCTCGTTCTGCGCGATCGTCTCGTCCAGCGCCCGGTAGTACGCGAAGCTCGCCCGCAGCCCGCGAGGATCCGCGACGATCGCATCGACGTAGACGTCGACGGCGTACGCGGGGATCGCGTCCGGGGTGGCTGCCTTCTTGGCGAACTGGTAGCCGAAGAAGAGCCGCTCCCGCCCCCGTACCAGCTCCTCGTTGAGGTCGGTGAGCCGGTTGAAGCCGAAGTGCCAGAGCCGCTGGTTGACCGCGGCCGGGCCGAAGACCGACGGGGTCGGCGTGAGACCGGGGATAATGGCGTCGACGACGGCGAGCCGGCCCACCCGCTCGGGGTGATCGGCGGCGAGGGCGTATCCGGTCCACATGCCGATGTCGTGGCCGACCACGTCGAACCGGTCGTGCCCGAGCGCGGCCATCAGGGCGACCAGATCAGCGGCCAGCGTGCCGGCGTCGTAACCGTCGTCGGGCTTGTCGGAGAGTCCGGCCCCGCGCGAGTCGACGGCGACGACGGTGTGCTCGCGGGCGAGCGTGGGCATCACTTCCCGCCAGGCGTACCAGGTCTGTGGCCACCCGCCGACCAGCAGCAGCGGCGGGCCGTCCCCGCCGGTGACCGCGTGCAGCCGCAGCCCGTTCAGCTCCACGAGCCGGCTGGTGAAGACGTCGGTGAACCCGTCGGGCAGCCGCAGCGAACTCAAGCTTGTCGTGCTGTCGGCCGTACTCATCATGGAACGATCGGTGCAACTTGTCATGCCGACGACCATACACATCTTGAAACGATCGGTGCAAGATGTGTAGGCTGACGAACCATGGCGGGCCGCAAGCAATTCGACGTGAACGAGGCGCTACGACGTGCGATGCACGTCTTCTGGCGCTGGGGTTATTCGGAGGCCTCGATCGACCGCCTGACCGAGGGCACGGGCCTGGGCCGGAGCTCGCTCTACGGCACCTTCGGCGACAAGAGCGCCCTCTTCCGGAAAAGCCTCCAACGGTACGCGCAGACCTACCACCCGCTGTACGACCAGGCACTCTCCGGCCCCCACCCGAGCCCGAGCGCCGTTGTGGCCGCCTACCTGCAGGTCACCCTGAACCGCATCGCCGACCCGACGGTCCCGGATGGCTGCCTG
The DNA here is from genome assembly GCF_055588305.1 of Streptomyces sp. NPDC042002. Classification (NCBI taxonomy): domain Bacteria; kingdom Bacillati; phylum Actinomycetota; class Actinomycetes; order Kitasatosporales; family Streptomycetaceae; genus Streptomyces; species Streptomyces sp. NPDC042002. The sequence continues at coordinate 24,700 of NZ_JBVJCT010000033.1, forward strand.
CTCACGGTGTCGGCGACGCAGTTCCCGGCCCTCGACGCGGAGGGCCAGGCGATGGTCCGCGCCATGATCGACGGTTTGCGAGCGATGCTGGAGCAGGCGTTGCTGGCGGCGGGGGCCGATGAGCGCGAGGCGGCAGAGCTGGCGTTGTGCACGCTGGCAACGAACAAATCCCTGGCGGTGCTGAGCCGCGCCGGCTTCTCGGGCGAAGACCTGGCAACCGTCGCAGCCGCCGCCGCCCGTATCCCCGGGAGGCCACATCCACTTCCTTGAACAGTGCGATGGACACCCAGAGCCCCGGCGAAGTCGTTAGGTGATGCCGAGTAGTACCAGTGGTCGGGTGCTGTCGCGGGCGTAGTGGCGGTTGGCGGCGGCGATGCCGGTGATGCGGAGTGCGCCGATGGCGGCGTTGCCGGCAAGTATTCGCAGGCCGGCCGGAACAACGGCTTCGGGGAATCGTGCTCCATTGCCCGCGCGAACAGGAACTCATCGAGGTCCTTCCACTCGCCCCGATGAAGTGACGGATCAACTCCGGGCGCCCGGCTTCCGGGAACGTACGCAGCCGAATCGGCTCATCCTCGGAAAAGGCGTCCCGAGTCGCCACCCACCCACCGCCTCCGCATCGACGACCGCGAACGGACGCGACGCCACGGCCGAACAACCACGACCCTTGTCCTGTCTCAACGAAGTTAGTCGTCCGCGTGCCGCTGACCTGCCTGGACTAGATTGGGTGAGACGCGTGGACTCGGTTCGTTGAGACAGACCGCAAGGCTCGTGCCTCCTCACCGCGTGTCGAGGTGTCCCGTTTCAGGCGCCCCGGTCCACGTCTCACGTGATCTGGTCCGATGTGCTCGTCGTCTCAGATGATCTGGGCCGACTCCTGATGCAGGCACTGGCTCACGTTCAAAGGGTCGCCTGGCATCCTTCAGCCTTCCAAGACCTGCGTCACTGCGTCCCGCGCGGCGCGGTACGTCCGGGGCCGCTGCGGTGCCAGCTGCGTGACCGCGTTCTCCAGCCACTGCGGATCGCCGAGTCGCTGTGCTGCACCGGCCTGGGACGCCTGGCCGAACAGCTCGACCACCAGCAGCGTCTCGCTGACGGTGTACCGCCGCACGTGATGGCTGAACCGTGCCGTCCAGTCCTCGTAAGGGTGCCGGAGGACCGCCGTCAGGCAGGAGTCGGGTCCGCCTCCCGTCGGGGTGAGGTAGGACAGCACGCGGGCGACCCTGGAACTGGCCATGCGACTGGTCGTGACCCGCATCCCCAAGTTCATGAACCGGGACCACGGGACCAGCTCAGCCTCAACGCCGGCCTCCCGGCAAGTGATCCCCTCTGCGCCGAGTTCCAGGCACGCTCCGCCCTGGCGCTCAGGGTCGCCCACCGTCCATTGTCCCTCGACGCGTTCCAACGGGCCCAGGCGCTCGCTCATGATCTCCCGGCGATCAGCAGTTTATCCGTGTGCCGGAGACAGTAGGCGAGCGAATGTCCGAACCCGGGCAGGCAGCCCGAGTGCCTCGCTAAGAACTTTCCACGGGTAGCCCTGACTGAACACCCAGACCTGGTAGCGCTTTGTGGACAACGCTCCCGCTCGCCGTCGTGCCAGTGCAGCCAGAACGGCTGCGAGTCAATGCCCACCACACTCGGGTCGAAGTCCATCAGCAGTAGCCAGTCCCGCTCCAGCCACGACTCGAAGCCGACTCGAAGCCGACGTGCCGCCCGGTCGTCGCCGCCCATTACCAGCCCGGGAAGTGACGCTCACCGAGCGACCAGCGGAACTTGCGTACCGGAGCGACATCCTCGAACCGGCCCGTCACGCAGTCCCGCAGCGGACGCCGACGGCGTCCGTGCACCGCGTCCACGTACGACAACTCGACGCACGGCCCCGCCTGCTCCACCCCAGCCGGTACAGCCATCCAGCACCCCCAGCGCGTTCAACCGCGCGACTAGGTTCGCTGAGACAGAAGCCCGAACGACTCGGTTCGTTGAGAAAACGACTCGATTGAGTGAGACGGGACAACCCTGTCCTGTCTCAACGAAGATTCCGTGAATCTCAGCGAAGGTGAACGGGCGCCCGTTAGTCTCACCGAAGGTTGAGCACCTGCTCGGCTTTCTGAGCTGGGGGTGCGGTGGACGCGCTGTCACGTGCGTACGGCGATGAGGCGTTAGCAGCGTTTGAGCTGGACTTTCACAGAGGCGGAGAGCGACGCAGGCTCCCGCTGGGGGCGAGTTGGCAGGTTCCGTTCGAGGCGGTCGAACCTGTCCGGCCCTTCCGTTGGGAGAAGGACACGCCGGGCTTCGCCGGCTGGTACTACTCGGTGACCGCGCGGGATCACGTGGGCTACGAGTCGTGGCTGGAGCGGGACCGGTTGATCCTGCTCGACAGAGATCCGCAGGTGAGGGCGATATCGTCGCAGCCCTTCTGGCTGCACTGGCGCGACGGCAGGCGACAGCGCCGCCACGCTCCCGATTACTTCGTCCGGCTGGCCGCGGGGCAGGCCCGGGTCGTGGACGTCCGCGCTGCGGAGGACATGGATCGGCGGACACGAGAGGCCTTCACGGCGACCGAGCGGGCCTGCGAGGCGGTGGGCTGGCAGTTTGAGTGGGTCGGCCGTCCGGATCCCGTGCTCATGGCCAACATCCGGTGGCTGGCGCGGTATCGCCGGGCACGCGCCGGCCGGCCGGTGGCCGTGGCCGAGCGTCTCCTGGCGGCGTTCAGCGAGCCGAAGGTCTTGTGGGAGGGAGCTGAGCTGGTGGGCGACCGGATCCAGGTTCTGCCCGTGCTGTTCCACTTGCTGTGGTCGGGAAAGCTGGAGACCGATCTGTCGGGAGGGCTGTTGGAGACCGGGAGCCTGGTCTGGGCGAAGGGGTGCCATCGGTGGGCAGGCTGAGGCGCCCGCCGACTCTGGCTGTCGGCGAGAGAGTCCGGTTCGACGGGCAGGTCCGGGGAGTGCTCGAAGTGACCGCGCAGGCCGCGGTCCTGGAGGACGCCGAGACTCCGCACCGTGTGGTGGCTTTGATCGAGTTGTTCGAGGCGGAGGACTTCGAGGTTTTGTTCCGCCCAGAGCGGATGCCGTTGCCGGCCTCGTCCGTCCTGGAGACGCTCCCGGCGACAGCCGTGCAGCAGGCGCTGTGGTGGGAGGGCCACATCCTGGAAGTGGTACACGGACTGCCGCCGGACGCGGAACCCGGAACGAAACCGCGCGAGGAGTACGGGGCGGGCACGTCGCTGACCGCGCGGGAGAAGGCCAAGGCTGCTGAACTGTCCCGGTCCGGCCGCCCGGTGACGGCCAGCACGGTCGCCCGGCTGCGTCGCCGCTACCTGAAGGACGGGGTTGCCGGGCTGGCAGATGGCCGAGCGGCCCGCAAACGGCCGGAGTTCGGGGCGGTGGATCCCCGGGTGGTGGACGCGATGCGCCAGGCCATCAAGGAAGGCGTCGACACCTCCACCCGGACCGCGTCCTATCTCATCTGGAGGGCGAAGGAGATCCTCACCCAGGCCGAGACCGAGTTCGAGGTTGAGGACGAACGACAGGTAGTGGCTACGTGGCCGTCCAGGGCCACTCTCTACCGGTTGGTGGAGAAACTGACGGCGGGCACCCACGCGACGGGCTCGGCGGTGACGCGCCGATCGAAGGCCCACACGGCGGGCGCCCCCTTCGGGGAGCTGACGGTGACCGCTCCGGGCGAGGTCATGCAGATCGACTCCACCCCGCTTGACGTGATGGTCCGCCTCGACAACGGGGTCGTCGGCAAGGTTGAGCTCACCGGCATGATCGATGTCGCTACACGGACTCCGACGGCGCTCGTGCTGCGGCCGTCGACGAAGTCGGTCGATGCCAGCGTGCTGCTGGCCAGGACCGTGACGCCGGAGTTGATGCGGCCGGGCTGGGTGGACGCGCTGAAGATGTCCCGCTCCGTGCTGCCGCACCGCAGGCTGCTGACGTTGGACGAGCGCCTCGAGCACGCGGCCGCCAGGCCGGTGATCGTCCCGGAAATGATCGTCTGCGATCACGGGAAGGTGTTCATCTCGCACAACTTCCGGGCCTCCTGCCGGTTCCTGGAGATCGACTTCCAGCCCACGCACAAGGGCTCGCCCTTCGAGAAGGGCCACATCGAGAAGATGCTGGGCTCGGTCGCCACGATGTTCGCGCAGTTCCTCCCCGGCTATACCGGCCGCAACACCGACCGCCGTGGTCGGCACCCGGAGAAGGAGAACCTGTGGTCGCTGCCCGAGTTGCAAGAACTGCTCGACGAGTGGGTTGTCGCCAAGTGGCAGAACCGTCCTCACGAAGGGCTGCGTGACCCCGACCATCCGGGCCAGCTGTTCACGCCGAACCAGAAGTACGCCGCACTGGTTGAGTCCTGCGGCTACGTCCCGGTCGCACTGAGCGGCCAGGACTACATCGAGCTTTTGCCTGCGGCCTGGCGGGCCGTCAACTCCTACGGCATCCGGATCAACAACCGCATCTACGATGCCCCGGAACTCGGACCGATGCGACGGCAACACTCCGGTGTCGCCGCCAAGCGAGGGCTCTGGGAGGTTCACCGCGACCCCTACGACGTCTCCCGAGTCTGGGTACGCAACCACCGCGGAGACAGCGAATGGGTCCAGGCGACATGGAAATACCTGAACCGGGCGCCCGTCCCCTTCGGTGACCTCGCCTGGGACCACGTCAGCCACCAGCTGCCCAAGGCCACCGAGGAAGAACTCGCCGAGGCCGTGGCCGCCTTGCTCACCCGCGCACATGCCGGCCCTGCCCAGGCATCTGAGGGCAAGAAGAACAAGCCCTCTAAGCGGGACCGTCAGGTGACCGCACGAACCAGAGCCACGGCTCCGGCCGTGGTCACTCCGCCGCCCGCCCCGTCCCCTGCCGCCGAGGACGAGCCCACTGCAGAAGAACAGCCCGAGGGCAAAGAACCGATGGCCGAGGTGATCCCGCTTGGCCTGTTCGACCCGCGCGAGGACCCTTGGAGACGTTCATGACCACGCCGCACCTCCTGCCCTCCGAGTCGGGCGGACACCTGAACACGCGCCCGGGCTGGCGCGAGTTCGCGCAAGATCCGCCGATTCCGCCAGCCTTGCTGTCCGAGCGCGAGTACGCGGCGCTGAGCGATGCCGACCTCGCCCGCGACACCGAGGACCGCCTGGACCACCACACCCGCCTGCGGGTGGTGGCTACCTCCACGGTCCGCCACACCGTCACCACCGGCCGGCGTTTGATCCTGCTGAACCGGCACGCAGTCAGTGCCCGCCGCGGCCTGATCGCCTCCGGGCCCGCGGGCACCGGAAAGACCATCGCGATCACCCAGCTCGGCCTCGCCCACGAGATCCAGGACCGCGACCGCCACCCGAATTCACCCGACCGCATCCCGGTCCTCTACATCACCGTCCCGCCGGCCGCGACGGCCCGCATGATCGCTGCCGAGTTCGCGCGCTTCCTCGGACTGCCCACTGCCGGCCGTTTCAACATCACCGACATCATCGAGGCCGTCGTCGGTGTCTGCACCAAAGGCCGCACTGGCCTGGTCCTGGTCGACGAGATCCACAACATTTCGCTCACCAGCCGCATCGGTGCCGAGGTCGCTGACACTCTCAAATACTTCTCCGAACGCATCCCGGCCACATTTGTCTACGCGGGCATCGACATCGAGCACAGCACCCTGCTCTCCGGCACCCGCGGGGCCCAGATCGCCGGACGCTTCACGCTGATCCCCTCCCACCCCTTCCCCTACAACGCCGAATGGAAGGCACTGGTCAGAACGCTGGAGGAGACGCTGATCCTGCGTCATCACAAGCCGGGCACGCTCGCCCGCCTCGACCGGTTCCTCCACAACCGCACCGGCGGGATGATTGGTGCGCTCTCGCACCAGATCCGCGGAGCCGCGATCGACGCGATCCTCAGCGGCACCGAGAAGATCACGAAGAAGGACCTGGAGAACGTCCCCCTCGACGTCGCCGCAACCACCCGGACACACACACCGGAGGACGGGAGTTGACCAGCAGCGGGCCCTGGGTCGGCCCCGCGCTCGTCCCGCTGCCCTTCCAGGTCAGACCCGTCGCTGACGAGGGCCGCGACAAGTTCGTCGAGCGCCTCGCCGAGGCCAACTTCCTCAAGACGTACTACCTGCGAAGGGCTCTCCGAGAGCCGCCCGGCCATCACGGACCCGTCTTATGGCAGCGTCTGGGAGCCGTCACTGGCCGTGACCCCGTCGCGCTCAGCAACATCCTGGGCCACTCCGGTTGCAGGGGATGCGGCATGGTGCTGCCTCTGGACGACACGGCGACTGAACGCCGGACGTGCTCTGCTGCCTGCCGAACGAAGAGCTACCGCCGACGGCTCCGACGCCCAGCCGACGAGCCCCCCCGCGCTTCGCTTGATCGTCTGCGCAGGCTGCGGCCAGAACGCCGAAGTTCCCGCAGAGCAACACCGCCGTTACTGTTCACGAACGTGTCGCCAACTGGCCCACGAGCAGCGCAAACGCGAGCTGGACGAGATCCCGATCAAGGCCTGTGAAGCATGCAGAAAGCCCCTCGCCAGGTTCTCCAACAGACGTTGGTGCTCAAAGCGCTGCTGCGACTGGGGCTACTTCAAGAGCCAAGGACACACGCGCGCCCTCTTCCCCGGAGGACCGCATCCGGATCAACCACCCAACTGTGTTGAATGCGGCATCCCCATAGAACCAGGCCGCCGACGGGTCCGCTGGAACTGCTCGAAGGCCTGCGCGGACCGCGGCCGGTACCGCCGCAAGAAACAGGCAGCAGACTCCACCCACGCCGATCCTGCCTGATCACCGGAACAACTTTGGCGGCAACCGGTCCAGATGCGATGTCAAGGGACAGCAAGCACGTGACACAGCTCGGCACGAACGGCGAGCCGATCGCCAAACTCCCCTTCCAGATCCGGCCGATCGCTGGTGAAGGCTGCTACGCCTTCATCGCCCGTCTCGCCCGCGCCAACTGCCTTGAGCCCGCCCACCTGCGTCGCTTCCTCGCCGGACCGCCCGGATTTCGCGGCAGACCGTCCTGGGAACGACTCGGCGCCGTCACTGGCCGCGACGCCGGACTGCTTCGGAAGACGCTCGACACAGTGAAGTGCAAGGAGTGCGGCTCTGCCTTTCTGCTCCACCGCTCGTTCGGTAACCTGCCTCGCTATTGCTCCGCCCGATGCCGCTCTGGCCGGTTCCTCAAACGAGAGGTCATGGAGCCCTGCCGGATCTGCAAGCAACCCATGAAGATCCAGTTCGGCCAACGCCACCGGCTCTGTTCCTCTGTCTGCCGCAGAGCGGCCTACGTCGAACGTCGACTTCGTCAGAGGGACGCCACTGACCAGGACGAACCCCACATCTGTGCTGCTTGCGAGAGCCCCCTGCCGCTGATCTCCGAACGCACCTGCTCGCAGAAGTGCAGCCAACAGGTCTCCCGCTGGGACTGGATGATCGAGGACCATGGGCTTCCCCTGCCCTCAAGAGCATGCGCGTTCTGCGGAACCCCGGTGGCAGCAAAGTCTCCGGCTGACCCCCATCGCCGCTGGTGCAGCCGCCGATGCCGCACATGGGCATCCCGCGGCCACGACCCGGCCACCTTCTTCAACCCGCTGATCTGCGGACAATGCCAGAAGTCATTTGAGCGCAGCCCGGACGGCAGAGATCGGCGCTGGTGCTCACGCAAGTGCTACCGGCTATCCCGAGGCTGGCCCGAGACGCCATCCGCTTTGCGAGTAGCTCTTCCTGAGTGAGATCGCTGGTCGGGCCGGGAGATCGTAGTTGTGCTGGTCAGGGGCAAGGTAGAGCCGTTCGCCTTGCTTTTGGGGGTGTTCGTTTCTGCGCGCCGTTCCTCTATCCTCAAGGAGGTCATCAACTACCGCATGACATCTGCCCGGTGATGGAGTCGGCGTGGGGTGCGCGTCCCCGCTCCACGCCACCAACTGGACGGCTTCAGGCGCAGTCACGGGTCGGCACATCTGGACGCCGGCGACCCCGTGTGGCGCGTCCCGCCGGGCGGCGAAAGGGATGCGCCGTGCCTTCGGCTTCGGCGAACTACCGTACTTTGCTGCGCACTTCGGGTGCCGCGGCCTTCTTCCTTCCCGCTGCTGTCGGGCGTCTGGGCATCGCCATGACGGGCATCGGCATCGTCTGGCTGGTGCACGCACGCACCGGGTCGTATGCCGCCGCGGGGCTCGTCACCGGCGCTTTCGCTGTCGCGGACGCTGTCGCCGGGCCCCAACTCGGGCGCCTTGTCGACCGGTTCGGGCAGGCGCGGGTGCTCCCCTGGGCGCTGGTCGCACATGCCGGGGCCGTGGCGCTGCTGCTCGCCGGCGCCGTTCCGGACCTCGTCGCCGGAGTGCTCGTCGGGGCAACGCTGCCCCAGCTCGGTGCCCTGTCCGCCGCTCGATGGTCCGCCCTGCTGTCCGGCGAACGGGCTGCCGCGCTGCCTACCGCCTTTGCCCTGGAGGCCCTCGTCAACGGCGTGTCCTACATGGCCGGCCCGGCCCTGGTGAGCGTTCTCGGCGCGGCGGGCCGCCCTGGCGCCGGGGTGCTGCTCGCCGCCGTGCTCGTCGTCGGCGGCGGGCTCGCCCTCGCCGCCCAGCGCCGCACCATGCCGCCCCTCACCGGCCACGCCGAACGCCGGCACGCCGGGCGTGCCCTGCTCCGCTCCGCATTCCTGCGGCAGGTCGCGCTCGGCCTCACACTCGGGGTGTTCTTCGGCGCGATGCAGGTGTCCGTCGCCGCCTACGCCGTCGGACGCGGCACACCGGACGCGGCAGCCCTGCTCTACTTCGCCTCCAACTGCACCAATCTGGTGGGTGGCTGGGCCTACGGAGCATGGCGTCACGGCAGCTCACCCCGGCGGCACCAGGCCGCAGCCGCCGCTTGCCTCGCCGTCGCATGCCTCCCGCTGACCTTCCTCGACGCGCCCCTCGCGGTCGGCGCCACCCTCGCCCTGACCGGACTCGCCGTGCCAGTCCTCTTGATCGTCACCTCCGTGCTCACCGAGTCGTCGGTCCCGCGGGCCGTCCTCACCCAGGCGTTCACCTGGGGCAACTCCGCAAGCGCGGCAGGAATAGCGGGCGCCGCGGCGGTCGCGGGGCGGGTGGTCGACGCGGGCGGTGCACACGGCGGCTTCGGCGTGGCGGCGGGGGCCGCGGTGGTGATGACGATTCTGGCGCTCGGCGGTCTACGGGACTCATCACCGGACGTGACCGAAGTGGTCAATCTTCGCTGAGACAAAACCGGCAGTTCGTCAAGCTTTGCTGAGACTAAGACCGATCAGTGCAGCTTGCCTGAGATCGGCCCAACCTTCACTGAGACAGGTCACTCAATGCCCCGGGAGGGTTGTCATGCGAGTGCTTCCGATATATCGTTGACGCATCGCGACCGATCAACGATGGAATGGAGTGATTGCGATGCGTTCCCGTGGAGAAGACTTCGGATACGAGCACGAACACGGACATGGACACCACGGCGGACCCGGCCATCGAGGTCGGGGCGGCTTCGAGGGGCTGCGGGGGGCTTTCGGGCCCTTCGGACCGGGTGGTCCCGGTGGCCCGGGCTTCGGTGGACCCGGCTTCGGCCCGGGTCCCTGGGGCGGGCGCGGCGGCCGGGGCGGACCGCGGGGGAGGGCGCGGCGCGGCGACGTGCGCGCGTCGATCCTCGCCCTGCTCAAGGACCGGCCCATGCATGGTTACGAGATGATCCAGGAGATCGCCGAGCGCAGCGGCGGGGCATGGAAGCCCAGCCCGGGTTCGGTGTACCCGACCCTTCAGCTGCTGGAGGACGAGGGCCTGATCACCAGCGAGGCCGAGGGCGGCAAGAAGCTGTTCTCGCTCACCGAGTCCGGTCGCAGCGCGGCCGACGAGGGTCCCGACGCGCCGTGGGAAGAGGCCGGGCGCGGGGTCGACTGGGAGTCGCTGCAGGAGATCCGGCAAGCCGGTTTCGGCCTCATGGAGGCCTTCGGCCAGGTCTGGAAGACCGGCAGCAAGGGCCAGCGCGACAAGGCGCTGGCGGTCATCAACGAAGCCCGCAAGAAGCTGTACCTGATCCTCGCCGACGAGGACTGACGGCGTGCTGTGGTATCTGCCGGCGCCTCGCGGAAGTGTTTCCGCGGGGCGCCTTTCCGCATACGGAGCGCCGGGCGCCGCCTCGTGCGACGCGGGGACGTGCGGGGCTCAGGCCACCAGCCCGGCCAGCTTGCGCAGCGACTCGTCGAGGGCGGCCGTCGCCGAGTCCTTGAGCTTGCCGGCCATCAACGAGACGGCCGCGCCCGTGAACTCCCCTTCGATGCGCACCGATGTGGCGTCGCCGTCGGGGGTGAGCGTGTAGCGCGTGGTGACGTTCACCGACATCGGGCCCTTGCCGCGTATGGCCAGGGTGCGTCCCGACTCCAGTTCCTCGATGGTCCAGGTGACCTCGGCCGGGAAGCCCATGAGCTTCATGTTCTCCGCGAAGGTGCCGCCCACTTCGAGCTTCTCCGGGCCGCCGTTCGGGAAGTTGGTGTGCGTCGCGTTCCACTCGCCGTAGGAGGACCAGTCCGTGAGCTGGGCCCAGATCTTCTCGGCGGGCGCCTCGATACGTGCTTCCGCGCTGACTTCGGCCATGCGACCACCTCTTCGTGTCGGGCGCTGCGCCCGGCGCAGCTACGGTGTCGCGGAACGTAGCTCCAGGCTCTGGAACATTCAATACTGATGAACCGTCAGGAATTGTGGAGGGGGGCGGCGGGTCGGGCACCGGGGATGCCCGGAGGTCCGAGGGGCGGCCGTGCGCCGGGGCCCGACGGGCGAGCTCCGGTGCGGCCCTGTCGGCCGAGGGGGCGCGAGGCGAGGCGGCGCGCGCCTCTAGGGGGAAATAGGCGCGAAGTCATCCGTAGGGAGGAGAACCCGCACGGGGATGCCCACCCTGTGTCGGACCTGAAGATGCTGCCCGCCGTGGATGACCGGGCGTCACGAGGCTGATGGGGTAGAGGTCGTGCCGTCCCGTATCCCCCCGCAGTCCGCCGCCGCGAGCGGCCCGAACCATCCCGGTACCGATGCCGGACTCAGCGCGGAGCTGGCGTCGGTGGTCTCCGGCGCCCGCAGAAGAGCGCTGCGCGACGGGGACCGGCAGATCGACACGGCCCATCTGCTGCACTCCCTGCTGGAGTCCGACCCCGAGGTGCGCGCGGTCTTCGACGGCGGCCCGCAGATCGCCCGGCTGCTCGGCTACCTCGTGCAGCGCAGCATCGGCTACGGACTCCGCTGGCAGAGCGCCGTCGAGAACTCCGTCGCCGGGCCGATGGCGGCCGGCGGAAGCTGGTCCCCCTTGGCGGCCGGTGCCATGGAGGAGGCGTACGAGCGTGCCGTCCTGCGGGGCGACGAGCGGGCCCGTGGTCTCGACCTGCTGGCGGCGCTCGTCACCGATCCCCGGTCGCGGGCCCTCGAGGTCCTCGGACACGCCGGTGTCGAGCCCGGGCCACTGCTGGAGCGGATCGAGGGCGGCCGCGAGGAGTGCGTGAGCGGCGGCGACGCGGGCTGCTGAGGTCCCGGAGGTGGCCTGGAGCCCGGGCTCCAGGGCTCCCGGGTTCCAGGGAGCCCGGGAGCAGGCGCGCGGGAGCGGAGCGGGCGCGCCGGAGGGATGGTGCGGGAACCCGGAAGCCCGCGTTCTGCCGGGCGGGCCTGCCGGTCGCCCCGCGTTCTGTCGCGCGGGGCGACCGGTCGTCGTCGCGACCAGGTGCCGGCGTCCAGCCGATGAGACAGGTGTCATCGAGGGTGACGGTCATGTCGTCGCCTGTCATCATGTGCCCGTGCATACGTCTCAGGGGAGTCAGGGCAACCATGGAAGGGGCGTCGGCCTGGGTCTCGCGCTCGTGTCGGCGGTCGCCTTCGGTGGTTCGGGTGTCGCGGCCAAGCCGCTGATCGAGGCAGGGCTCGACCCGCTCCACGTGGTGTGGCTGCGGGTCGCGGGCGCCGCCCTCGTGATGCTGCCGCTCGCCGTACGGCACCGGGCGCTGGTGAAGCGACGCCCAGCGCTGCTCGCCGGGTTCGGACTCCTCGGCGTGGCCGGTGTCCAGGCCTGCTACTTCGCCGCGATATCCCGCATCCCCGTCGGCGTCGCCCTGCTCGTGGAGTACCTCGCCCCCGCGCTGGTGCTCGGCTGGGTGCGCTTCGTGCAGCGCCGGCCCGTCACGCGGGCCGCAGCCCTCGGGGTCGTCCTCGCGGCGGGCGGACTCGCCTGTGTGGTGGAGGTGTGGTCCGGGCTCAGCTTCGATGTCGTCGGACTCCTGCTCGCGCTCGGCGCCGCCTGCTGCCAGGTCGGCTACTTCGTCCTGTCCGACCAGGGCGGCGACGCGGGCGACGAGGCACCCGACCCGCTGGGCGTGATCGCGTACGGACTGCTCGTCGGCACCCTCGTGCTGACGGCGGTCGCCCGCCCCTGGACCATGGACTGGTCGGTCCTCGGGGGCAGCGCGGACATGAACGGGACGTCCGTGCCCGCCACGCTGCTCCTCGGCTGGATCGTGCTCATCGCCACCGTCGTCGCCTACGTCACCGGAGTCCTCTCCGTGCGCAGGCTCTCCCCGCAGGTCGCGGGCGTCGTGGCCTGTCTCGAAGCGGTGATCGCCACCGTCCTGGCCTGGGTGCTGCTGGGCGAACACCTCTCGGCACCGCAGATCGTCGGCGGCGCGGTGGTCCTGCTCGGAGCGTTCATCGCGCAGTCCTCGGCCCAGGCGAAGCCCTCGCGGGAGCCGGTCGCGGGTGGGCCGGGGGACGCCGAAAGGGAGTTGTCGGCCCACGGAACGGCCGTCTAGGGTGCTGATCATGCCCGCGACGCTCGTTCTTCCGCCTCCGGCCGCCTGAGGCGGGCGTACCGGAACACCGGCCCGGCCCCGCGCCGGGCGGAACGGCGCTGCCCGCAGAAGAAGTCCGAGGACCTTTCCGCACGCCCCTGCCCCCGCGGCACGGCCTGCGACGCGGTCCCTTCCTGAACTTCTGCGGATCTGCGGAGAGAACACGTGTCGAACACCGCTGTCGGCCTGCCCGTCGGGCGAGGCCTGCTCTATCTGATCGTCGCCGGTGCCGCCTGGGGCACCGCGGGCGCCGCCGCGTCACTGGTCTACCGGGCCAGTGACATGGGACCCGTCGCCCTCTCCTTCTGGCGCTGCGCGGGCGGACTCGTCCTGCTGATCGCCGTACGCCTGCGCCCCCGTCCACGCCTTCGCCCCGACGGACGCGCCCACCGCCCCGCCGTGCGGGAGCCCCTGGGCCGCAAAGCGCTGCGGATCGGTCTGACCGGCCTCGGGCTGGCCGTCTTCCAGACCGCCTACTTCGCCGCCGTCGAGGGACCGGCCTCGCGGTGGCGACCGTCGTCACCCTGGGCGCCGGGCCCGTCCTCATCGCACTCGGCGCGCGGCTGACCATGGGGGAGCGGATCGGCCGGGGCGGGGCTGCCGCCGTCGCCGGGGCGCTGACCGGGCTCGGCGTGCTGGTCCTGGGCGGCGAGGGTGCCACCGTGCGCCCCTGGGGTGTCGCGCTCGCGGTCCTCTCCGCGGCCGGATACTCCGCGATGACGCTGCTCACCCGGTGGTGGGGGCGCGACGGGCGCGTCGACGGTTCCGGCACGACGGTGTGGACGTTCGCCGTCACCACCGTCTGCCTGCTGCCGTTCGCGCTAGCCGAGGGGCTGATCCCGCATGCCGCGCGGCCGGCTCATGTGCTGGCCCTGCTGGCGTACATCGCCGCCGTCCCCACGGCGCTGGCCTACGCCCTGTTCTTCGCGGGCGCCGCGGTCGTCCGCTCCGCGACCGTGTCCGTGATCATGCTCCTGGAGCCGGTCAGCGCGACCGTGCTCGCCGTCGGCCTGCTCGGCGAGCGGCTCACCCTGCCGACGCTCACCGGCACCCTGCTGATGCTCGGCTCGGTCGCCGGACTCGCGGTCGCGGAGGCGCGCGCCGCGGGGGCCGGACGGCGTGCGGTGCCCGAGGAGGTGCCTCTCGTGTGAGGCCGGAGGGGTGACAGCGGCGGAGTGCGGGTCCGTGGGGCCCGCACCCCGGGCTCATGCGTCCGGGTTCTGGCGTACGGCCCGGCCGGGCCGCGTGCTCACAGGGCTGTCAGGTAGCCGGGCAGTTCGATGCCCGGTGCCAGGTCGTCCGCCGGGACCGGGATGCCGTGTCCCCTCGTCAGCGGGACCACGCCGGTCCAGTGGGGGAGGCCGAGATCCTCGGGCTCGTCGCTGGGGGCGCCCGTGCGCAGCTTCGCGGACACCTCGTCCAGATCCAGGCTGATCACGGCGGTGGCCGCGAGTTCCTTGGCGTTGGCGGGGCGGGAGTCGCCCGAGCGGCCGGGCACGACGTGGTCGACCAGCGCGTCCAGCGCCAGGCGCCTCTCGTCGGGATCCGTCACCTGGTGGGCGATGCCGTGCACGACCACGGAGCGGTAGTTGATCGAGTGGTGGAAGGCCGAGCGGGCCAGCACCAGTCCGTCGACGTGGGTCACGGTCAGACAGACGGCCAGCCCGGGATCGGCCTGGCCGGTCATCCGCAGCGGGCGCGAACCCGTCGAGCCGTGCACGTAGAGCCGCTCGCCGACCCGTGCGTACAGCGTGGGCAGGACGACCGGCGCGCCGTCACGGACGAAGCCGAGGTGACAGACGTACCCCTCGTCGAGTATCGCGTGCACCAGCTCGTGGTCGTACGCGGCGCGTTCCTTGGAGCGGGTGGGAACAGTGCGGTCGGTCGGGGTGTAGGCAGCGGACCCCGGTGTCCTCGGCTGGGTGCTCGTCTCCGGCATTGCCTTCTCCATTGCACTAGTGCATAATCTGTTTTGTGCTAGGAGAGTATCGGATCGAGGGGCGTCGCGCAGCCGACATCGCCGCCAGTATCGAGCGGGCGGTCGGGTCGGGAGAACTTGAACCGGGTCAACTGCTGCCACCCATGCGGGAGTTGGCGGAGGAGCTCGGGGTCAACGCGAATACGGTCGCGGCCGCCTATCGCACGCTGCGTGAGCGGGGGGTCATCGAGACCGCCGGCCGGCGGGGCAGCCGGGTGCGCCCGAAGCCGGCCACCACGGGGCGTGAGTACCTTCGCGTCGAGGTGCCCGCGGGCGTGCGCGACGTCGGCGAGGGCAATCCCGATCCCGCCCTGCTGCCCGCCCTCGCCGGGGCCTTCGCGGCGGCGGCCCGGCAGTCCGACCGGCATCCCGTCCAGTACGGCGAGGACGCCGTCGAGCCGGAGCTGGAGCGCCTCGCCCGCGCCGGCCTCGACGCGGACGGGGTGCCCGAGGGGCCCGTCGTCGTCACCTCCGGATCGCTCGACGCCATCGAGCGCGTCCTGATGGCCCATCTCAGGCCCGGCGACGCGGTGGCCGTCGAGGACCCAGGCTGGGGCAGCCTGTTCGATCTCGTCCCGGCGCTCGGGCTGCGTACGGTCGGCGTCGGTGTCGACGACGAGGGTCCGCTTCCCGCGGACGTACGGAGTGCGCTGGCCGCCGGGGCGCGGGCCCTGATCGTCACCGACCGGGCGCAGAACCCCACCGGCGCCGCGGTCACCGCCGGTCGCGCGCGTGCCCTGCGTGCCGTGCTCCGGGACCACCCGCGGACCCTGCTCATCGAGGACGACCACGGCCACCAGATCGTCGACCTGCCCCTGCATCCCCTGGCCGGGGTCACGCACAGCTGGGCCTTCGTACGCTCCGTCGCCAAGGCGTACGGGCCCGATCTCCGGCTCGCCGTGCTCACCGGCGACCCCGTCACCGTCGACCGCGTGCACGGGCGGCAGCGGCTCGGGCCCGGCTGGGTGAGCCGCCTGCTCCAGAAGGCCGTGGTCCACCTGTGGACCTCCGGCACGGTCGACGTCGGGGCCGTGGCGGCCGCGTACGCGTCGCGACGCGACGGGCTGATCGACGCGCTGAAGGCGCGTGGCGTCGAGGCGCACGGGCGCAGCGGGATGAACGTCTGGATCCCCGTCCCGGACGAGACCGGGGCGGTCTCCCGGCTGCTGCACTCCGGCTGGGCGGTCGCGCCCGGCGCCCGCTTCCGGTCGAGCGCCCCGCCGGGCATCCGGATCACCGTCTCGACGCTTCGGCCGGAGGACACCGAGCCGCTCGCGGACGCCGTCGCGTCCGCCGTGGGACCGGCGCCGGCCCGCCGTTACGTCTGAGGTTCCGCCGCCGTCGGAGCCCGCACGACGGGTGGCGTGCGGGCTTGGCGCTGGGTGTTGCGAGGTCGGACGACGGGTGGCGTGGGGCCTGCACGACGGGTCGCGTGCGGGCCTGGCACCGGGTGTCGCGGGGGCCGGACCGCGGGTGTCGTGGCGCTGTCCGCGCTCATCGGGTCGGCGTCGCGTGCGGACGCCCGCCGCATCACTGCCGCATCGGGGGCTCGGGACGGCCGGTGGCGTGGGCGTCAGCGGCGGGGCTTTCCCTGGGTCAGGGCCGCGCCCGCGAGGACGATCACCGCGCCGACCGGCGTCGACCAGGCCAGTGACTCGCCGAGGATCGCGACACCGGCGGCGGTCGCGATGACCGGGATGAAGTACGTGACCATCTGGGCCGTCGTCGGGCCGACTTCGGCGACGATGCCGTACTGGACGAGCATGGCCAGACCGGTGCCGAGGGCGCCCAGGGCGGCGATGGCGAGCAGCGGCACCCACGCGACATGGCTCGGCAGCGTCGTGAACAGCGGGGTGACGAAGGCCAGTTGGGCGGTGGCCAGGAGCAGTTGGGCGCCGGTCATCGACAGATGCGAGTTGCCGGTGCCGGCCAGGGTCCGGCGGACGTAGATCCAGCCGACCGGATAGCTGAGCGAGGCCAGCAGGGCCATCGTCGTGCCCGTGGCGTCGAGGCCGTGGAAGCCCTGCCAGACACCGAGGACCGTCAGGACGCCGAGGAAGCCGAGGCCGAGACCGGCCACTCTGCGCCGGGTCGGCCGGTCCTCGGAGAGGGCGACCAGGGAGAGGGCCATGCCCCACAGGGGTGAGGTCGCGTTGCAGATGCCCGCGAGGGTGGAGGGGATGGTCAGCTCGGAGTAGGCGAAGAGGGAGAACGGCAGCGCGTTCAGCAGGAAGGCCGCGACCGCGAGGTGTCCCCACGTCCGCGCGCCGCGCGGCAGCCGCTCCCGCTTCACCGCCATGGCCGCCGCGAGCACCGCGGTCCCGAACAGCAGCCGCCCGAAGGTGACCTGGAACGGCGCGTAGCCCTCCGTGCCGACCTTGATGAGCAGAAAGCTGAAGCCCCAGATCAGCGAGAGGACGCCGAAGCGGATCCGCCAGTCGAGGGTGGTGCGGCGGCGGGGTGCGACGCCGGTCGGCGTGACGGGGCGAGGAGAGGCGACAGTGCTCATGGGGTCAACAATGAGGCAGAACAATCTCGTAGCACAAGCGAGAATACTCAAGCGATATCTCGTAGCATTGCTTACATGTTGAATCTGGAGCGACTGCGCACCCTCGACGCCCTGGCGCGGCACGGCTCGGTGAGCGGCGCGGCCGACGGACTGCACGTGACCACCTCGGCCGTCTCCCAGCAGATGTCGAAGCTGGAGCGCGAGGTCGGACAGCGACTGCTCGCCAAGAACGGCCGGGGAGTGCGCCTGACCGACGCCGGGCGGCTCCTCGCCGAGCACGCGGCGCGCATCCTCTCCCAGGTCGAGCTCGCGCAGTCCGACCTGGAGGCCCAGCGCGGTCAGGTGGCCGGTGAGCTGCGGCTGTCCGCGTTCCCGACCGCGGCGCGCGGACTGTTCCCGGCGGCGCTCGCCGAGCTGCGCGCCGCCCACCCCGGACTGCGGGTGCGCTCCAGCGAGCTGGAACCGGAGGCCGGGGTCGCGGGTGTGGTGCGCGGGGACCTGGACCTGGCCGTCGTGCTCGACTGGTACAACAAGCCGATGCCGCTGCCCGACGGTCTGGTGAAGGCGTCGATCCTCGACGACCCGGCCGATGTGGCGATGCCGGCCGGCCACCTCCTCGCGGGCCGCGAGGAGGTGGACCTCGGGGACTTCGCCGACGACGAGTGGATCACCTGGGGCGAGGGCGAGTTCTGCCACGAGTGGCTGATGTTCACGCTGCGCTCCCAGGGCGTCGAACCGCGCATCGGGCACCGTGCCGGGGAGACGCACACCCAGCTCGGACTCGTCGCCGCCGGGCTCGGTGTGTGCGTGGCCCCGCTTCTGGGGCGCCACCCGATGCCCGAGGGAGTCGTCACGGTGCCTGTCCGGCAGCGGGTGCGCCGCCATGTCTACGTCGTATGGCGGGCCGACGCCGACCGCCGGCCGTCGATCAGGGCGGCGGTGGACGCCTTGCGCAGGGCCGGTGAGGCCGTCGAGTAGGAGGTGGAGCGGAGAAGGGCGGTCCGGACAGGTCCTACAGCGGAGGGAGTTTGCGGAAGTCCCACGAGGCGATCGCGTCCGGTGTCAGCCGCATCCAGGCGTGCCGGCCGTCGTGCGGCATCTCCTCCAGGCCGAAGTTCTTGCGGGCGAACAAGGTCTCCGGGACGTCGAGTTCGGCGCACAGTTCCCCGGTGCGCGGGAACTCGCCGACGAACTCCACCGTGCCGGACAGCTCGACGCCCCGCAACTCCCCGTAGTCCTCACCGGAGTCGATCACCACCGCGACCCGCGGGTCGTTCCGCAACTGCACCCAGCGCTTGCTGCGCACCACCGAGTACAACCACAGCGAGGTGCCGTCCCAGGTGAACCAGAGGGCACTCACATGCGGGACTCCGTCCTTCGACACGGAGGCGACGCGGCAGGTGCGCTGGGTGGTGAGGAACTCGTCCAGTTCACCGGGGGTCATCATGATCTTCCGGCCTCTGCGCTGAATGACGGCCATACGGTCCCCTCTTCTTCTGGAATCCTGACGTCCCGTCAGGAAAGCATGAGGCGTCTTCCGTCCTCACGCAATGGTCGTTACTCTCGCCCGTCCCGACCCGCGACGACAAGGAGAGCCATGCCGTCGTTCGAACAACTCAGTGAACTCCTCGACCCCGTCGGCACGGTACTGCTCACCGTGGAGTGCCAACAGGGTGTCGTGGGCCAGGACAGCGCGCTCCCCGAACTCGCCAAGGAGGCAAGGTCGTCCGGAGCGCTCACCCATGTCGCCCGGCTGGTCGACGCCGCGCACGAGAGCGGGGTGCAGGTGATCCACGCGGTCGCCGAGCGCCGCCCGGACGGCCGCGGCGCGAACCGCAACGCCCGGCTGTTCCGCGCGGCCGAGCGGCTGCCCGTGCAGCAGCTGACCGGCACGACGGCGGTGCGGATCGCGCCGCCCATCGCGGTCGCCGAGGAGGACTTCGTCGTACGCCGGCTGCACGGTCTGTCGCCGATCGCGGGCACCGACGTCGACCCGCTGCTGCGCAACCTGGGCTGCCGCACTCTCGTCGTGACCGGAGTCTCGGCCAACATCGCCATCCCCAACGCCGTGTTCGACGCCGTGAACCGCGGCTACACCGTCGTCGTACCGGCGGACGCCATCGCGGGGGTGCCCTCCGAGTACACCCCCGCGATGGTCCGGAACACGCTGGCGCTGGTCGCCACGATCACGACCACCGACGACGTGCTCGCCTGCTTCAAGCGACGCCGCCGCTGACGCTGACGTCCCGAGGGGGCAGTGGTCACCGGTCGGCGGCCTGCGGTCAGGCGAGCTTGATCGAGTCCCCGTCGACGGTGATGTTCGCGGCGGCCAGGGCGCTCGTCGCGGGCCCCTTCTTCACCGTGCCGTCGGTGGCGGAGAACTGGCTGCCGTGGCAGGGGCAGGTGATGACACCGTTCGCGATGCCCTTGACCGCGCAGCCCTGGTGGGTGCACTTGGACGAGAAGGCCTTGAAGGTGCCCGCCGTCGGCTGGGTCACCACGACCCCCTTGTCGGCGAAGACCTTGCCGCCGCCCTCCGGGATGTCGCTGGTCTTGGCGAGTTCCGTGCCACCCGCGCTCCCGGCCGCGCCGGTGCCGCCGCCCGAGGTCCCGCCGTTGCCGGAGCCCACGGTGTTGGAGGCCTTGTCGTCCGCCCCGCACGCGGTCAGCGCGACGGCGAGCCCTGCCGCGCCGACCGCCGCCACGACGGTGCGCCGGGCCGGTGCCTGTGCGGGGTGAAGCGATTCGCTGGTCATGCTGGCTTTCCCTTCAGCGGACATGATCTGGATCTGTTCAGAGGTACGGCCCGGCCGTGCGTGCTGTTCAGGGAATGGAGACTTCTTGACCGGATCGACAGCGCGCCGACAGCACAGCCGCCGCGATCACGATCCTCCCCGGCCTCCGCTCCCGCCTCCGCACCGGCCGCCGCTCCGCGCCCTGCTCCGGCCACGGTCCCCGGGTCGCGCCCGCCGGGCGGGACCACCCCAGTAACCTGGGGCGATGCTCAAGGAAGTGAAAGCCACCCGCTACATCACGCCGTTGCGTGAGGGCGGCTCGCTGCCGGGACTCGTCGAGGCCGACGACCTCGGGACGTACGTCATGAAGTTCACCGGCGCGGGACAGGGGCGCAAGACGCTCGTCGCGGAGGTCGTCTGCGGTGGACTCGCCCGCAGGCTCGGCCTGCGGGTGCCCGGCCTGGTGACGATCGGACTCGACCCGGTCCTCGGGCTCGGCGAACCCGACCAGCAGGTCCAGGAGCTGCTGAAGTCGAGCGGCGGCCAGAATCTCGGGATGGACTTCCTCTCCCGCGCCGTCGGCTTCGACCCGCTCGCCTTCGAGGTGAGCGCCGAGGAAGCCGGCCGGATCGTCTGGTTCGACGCCCTGGTCAACAACGTCGACCGCTCCTGGCGCAACCCCAACCTGCTGATGTGGCACGGCGACCTGTGGCTCATCGACCACGGCGCCACGATGATCTGGCACCACCACTGGCCCGGCGCCGAGGCCTCCGCCGCCAAGCCGTACGACATCTCCGACCACGCGCTCACGTCCTTCGGCCCGGACATCGCCTCGGCCGCCGCCGAACTGGCCCCGCTGGTCACCGAGGACCTGCTCGCCGAGGTCACCGCCGAGATCCCCGAGGCCTGGCTGGCCGACGAGCCGGGCTTCGACTCGGTGGACGCGCTGCGGCGCGCCTACGCGCGGCCGCTGCTGGCCCGCGCCGGCGTCGTCCACGAGCGGATCAAGGGCGTCGACGGAGTCCACGGCACCAGGGGGGACAAGTGAGCGAGCGGGACGTCTTCGAGTACGCGCTGCTCCGCGTGGTGCCGCGCATCGAGCGCGGCGAGTGCTTCAACGCGGGCGTGCTGGTGTACTGCCGCGCCCACTCCTTCGTCGCGGCTCGTACCCATCTGGACGAGAACAAGCTGTTCGCGCTCGACCCGGACGCGGACGTGCTGGGCGTACGGGCCGCGCTGCGCGCTGTCGAAGGTGTCTGTGCTGGAGGGAAAGCAGCAGGTCAAGCGGCCGACGACGACGCCGGACGGCGCTTTCGCTGGCTGATCGCGCCCCGCTCGACTGTGGTCCAGCCGGGTCCCGTGCACACCGGCCTGACCGCCGATCCGCGGGCCGAGACGGAGCGGTTGCTCCAGCTCCTGGTCAGGTAATGGATCACATGCGCGCGGTGTGCCGTTGACACCGGGTGCCAGGGCTTCTAGCGTCACGTCTGCTGAAGGTACTAAGCGGTCGCTCACTGGACGGGCGTACCGTGTGAGCCGCGGGTCTTCCGGGACCCCCGAAGACTCCGCAAGGGTGTCGAGACAGCTTGGCCGGGCTTGGGCCGGCTTTTCCAAGGGCGAGGAGAACCAGCAATGTCCACCACTGAGCAGCGCGTCGCCGTAGTCACCGGTGCCGCGCGCGGCATCGGCGCCGCGACCGCCGTACGACTGGCCGCGGAGGGCCGCGCCGTCGCGGTGATCGACCTCGACGAGGCCGCGTGCAAGGACACCGTGGAGAAGATCACCGCGGCCGGCGGCAAGGCCCTCGCGGTCGGCTGCGACGTCTCCGACGAGGCCCAGGTGGAGGCCGCCGTCGCGCGGATCGCCGAGGAGCTCGGCGCGCCGACCATCCTGGTGAACAACGCGGGCGTCCTCCGCGACAACCTGCTGTTCAAGATGAGCGCGTCCGACTGGGACACCGTCATGAACGTGCACCTGCGCGGTGCCTTCCTGATGGCCAAGGCCTGCCAGAAGCACATGGTCGACGCCAAGTTCGGCCGTATCGTCAACCTGTCCTCGTCCTCGGCGCTGGGCAACCGCGGCCAGGCCAACTACTCCACCGCCAAGGCCGGTCTCCAGGGCCTCACCAAGACCCTGGCCATCGAGCTCGGCAAGTTCGGCGTGACCGCGAACGCCGTGGCGCCCGGCTTCATCGTCACCGACATGACCGCCGCCACCGCCGCCCGCGTCGGGATGGACTTCGACGACTTCCAGGCCGCGGCCGCCACCCAGATCCCCGTGCAGCGCGTCGGCAACCCCGACGACATCGCCAACAGCATCGCCTTCTTCACCGGCGAGGCCGCCGGATTCGTCTCCGGCCAGGTGCTGTACGTGGCCGGCGGACCGCTCAACTAGGCACGGGGGAAACGCACATGACCACGCTTCCCGAACTCTCGG
The DNA here is from genome assembly GCF_055588305.1 of Streptomyces sp. NPDC042002. Taxonomy (NCBI): domain Bacteria; kingdom Bacillati; phylum Actinomycetota; class Actinomycetes; order Kitasatosporales; family Streptomycetaceae; genus Streptomyces; species Streptomyces sp. NPDC042002. Next base: position 47,175 of record NZ_JBVJCT010000033.1, read on the forward strand.
GCAAGGTCGCGCTCATCACGGGTGCGAGCCGCGGCATCGGCTACGGCGTCGCGGAGGCCCTGGTCGCCCGCGGCGACCGGGTCTGCATCACCGGACGCAACGAGGACGCCCTCAAGGAGGCCGTCGAGACGCTCGGCGCCGACCGCGTCATCGCCGTGCCCGGCAAGGCGCACGACGAGGCCCACCAGGCCGTCGCCGTGGAGCGCACGATGGAGGCCTTCGGCCGCGTCGACTTCCTGGTCAACAACGCCGGTACGAACCCGGTGTTCGGGCCGATCGCCGAGCTGGACCTCAATGTGGCGCGCAAGGTCTTCGAGACCAACGTCGTCTCCGCGCTCGGCTTCGCCCAGCAGACCTGGAAGGCCTGGCAGAGCGAGAACGGCGGCGCGATCGTCAACATCGCCTCGGTCGCCGGCCTCGCGCCCTCGCCGTTCATCGGCGCGTACGGCATCAGCAAGGCCGCGATGATCAACCTGACCGTGCAGCTCGCGCACGAGTTCGCGCCCAAGGTGCGGGTCAACGCCATCGCGCCCGCCGTGGTGAAGACGAAGTTCGCGGCCGCACTGTACGAGGGCCGTGAGGCGGAGGCCGCCGCGGCCTACCCGCTCGGCAGGCTCGGAGTGCCGTCCGACATCGGCGGAGCCGCCGCGTTCCTGACCTCGCGGCAGTCGGACTGGGTCACCGGTCAGACGCTCGTGGTCGACGGCGGGATGTTCCTCAACGCCGGAGTCGAGTGAGTCGAGTGACGCGAAGGCCGGTCGGATGTTCCCCGCGCGCGGGGAACATCCGACCGGCCTTTTGTCGGTGGTCGACAAACGTCCGTGCCGTGCCGAGCGGCGTGGAGTCCGGTGTCCGGAGCGTCGACGCGTTCACGGAATTCTGACAACGCGGTCACGTATGTGCTGATCAAGTGCCCTGTCGGGAAAACGGTTCCCCCGGCGGGGCAACGCGGTAGGGTCTGCCGACCCTTGGTACGGCGGATCGAGGAGCGTGCGCGTGTTCAACCGGAACCGATGCCTGCGACAACTGGCGGCGATCACGTCCATAACCCTGGTGGCCGCGTGCGGCGTTCTCTCCTCGGGATCGCCGGCCGACAAGGGACCCATAGTGGTGGGCACCACGAGTGCCCCCAGCACGCTGGACCCGGCCGCCTCCTGGGACGGCTCGTGGGAGTTGTTCCGCAACATCTACCAGACGCTGCTGAACTATCCGACCGGCTCGGTCACCCCGCAGCCCGACGCCGCCGAGAAGTGCGGGTTCACGGATGGAACCAATCGCGCCTACCGTTGCGTACTGCGTCCGGACATGAGGTTCTCCGACGGGGACACGCTCGACGCGTCGGCCGTCAAGTACTCCGTCGACCGGATCAGGACGATCGGTGTACGCGGCGGTCCGTCCGGTCTGCTCGGCAGCCTCGACCGGGTCCAGGTGCTGGGCAGGCGCGAGGTCGTCTTCCACCTCAAGACGCCGGACGCCACCTTCCCGTTCGTCCTGGCCACGCCGGCGATGTCGATCGTCGACCCCGACGACTACCCCGCCGACGCCCTGCGCGAGGACAACAAGGTCTTCGGCTCCGGGCCCTACAGCCTGCGTTCCTACACGGAGGGCAAGCAGGCCGAACTCGTCGGGAACGCCCACTACGACGGCTTCGCCGAGCGCAAGAACAGCGCGGTGACGATCCGTTACTTCCAGAACTCGGCCCAGCTGGTCGGGGCACTGAAGGACAAGAAGATCGATGTCACCTACCGCGGCCTCGCCGCTTCGGACATCGTGGCCCTGCGGGGCCACGGGGACGGGAAGGACATCCAGCTCTTCGACGGCGCGGGCACCGAGATCAGTTATCTGGTGTTCGACCCGAAGGACCCGTGGGCCGGAAAGCCCGCCGTCCGCAGGGCGGTCGCCCAGATCGTCGACCGGCCGGCCATCGCGCACAAGGTCTACAAGAACACCGTCGACCCGCTCTACTCGATGGTCCCCGCGGGCCTGACCGGGCACACCGCCGGCTACTTCGACGAGTACGGCAGCCCCAACCCGTCCAAGGCCCGCAAGACCCTGCTCGACGCGCGCGTCAACGGACGTGTCCCGCTGACCCTTTGGTACACGACCGACCGCTACGGCTCCGAGACCGCCCCGGAGTTCCGCGAACTCAAGAGCCAGCTCGAACGCTCCGGCCTGTTCACGGTCACGCTCAGGAGCCGTCCCTGGAAGACGTACGAAGCGGGCTACCGCGCGGGCGAGTACCCGGTGTTCGGCCGCGGCTGGTTCCCCGACTTCCCCGACGCCGAGAATTTCATCGCCCCCTTCGTCGGCGAACAGAACGCCCTCGGGACGCCCTATCCGGCCCCGCGGATCACCGACAGCCTGCTGCCCGAGTCGCGCGCCGTGAGTGATCGCGCGGCGGTGGTCAAGGAGTTCGAGGAGGCCCAGCAGATCCTCGTCGACGACGCCCGGCTGCTGCCCCTGTGGCAGGGCAGGCAGTACGTGGCCGCGAGCGAGGAGATCTCGGGCGGCGAGCGCGCGCTGGACCCGTCGACGATCATGACCATGTGGGAGCTGGACCGCAAGACCAGCTGGTAGCGGGCCCGGGGACCGGTTGCCGGAGGGTCCCGGAAGCCGGTCGGCGGAGGGCCCGGGTGCCGCTCGCCGGCGCCCTGCGGGGGCACACCGTACCCGGCACACGGCCTCGACACGGGCCGGGAACCGATTGTCAGTGGGCGACGGTAGGTTCTGTGGTCTGGAAGTCATCGCACATCGAAGGAAGTTGACGTGACCGATATCGCCATGCTGCCCGAGTCCTGGCGCGGCGTCCTGGGTGAGGAACTGCAGCAGCCCTACTTCAAGGAACTCACCGAGTTCGTCGAGGAGGAGCGCGCGAAGGGTCCCGTCTTCCCGCCGCGGGAGGAGGTCTTCGCCGCGCTCGACGCCACTCCGTACGAGCGGGTGAAGGTGCTGATTCTCGGCCAGGACCCGTACCACGGCGAAGGCCAGGGGCACGGCCTGTGCTTCTCGGTCCGTCCTGGAGTGAAGACCCCGCCGTCCCTGCGGAACATCTACAAGGAGATGAAGGAGGAGCTGGGCACCCCGGTCCCGGACAACGGCTATCTGATGCCGTGGGCCGAGCAGGGCGTGCTGCTGCTCAACGCGGTGCTGACCGTGCGCTCCGGCGAGGCGAACTCGCACAAGGGCAAGGGCTGGGAGAAGTTCACCGACGCGGTCATCCGCGCGGTGGCCGACCGCCCCGACCCGGCGGTCTTCGTGCTGTGGGGCAACTACGCGCAGAAGAAGCTGCCCCTGATCGACGAGGAGCGGCATGTGGTGGTGAAGGGGGCGCACCCCTCGCCGCTGTCCGCGAAGAAGTTCTTCGGCTCGCGCCCGTTCACGCAGATCAACGAGGCCGTGGCCGCCCAGGGCCATGAGCCGATCGACTGGCGCGTCCCGGACCTGGGCTGAGCGCCGAGCCGCTGGGCGGGACCGTCACCGGCCTGGCCCAGCGGCGTACGGGGGCGCCTGAGCGGGATTGTCAGTGGCTCCGGTTAGCGTCGTGAGGGACAGCGACGATCCTGGAGGACGCGGTGGCGGAGCAACAGGAGCAGGCGGCGCAGGACGCCATGATGACCCGGATCGGACAGGCCGTCATGCTGCACCACGCCGGTGACCGCGAGGAGGCCCGGGGCCGTTTCCTGCGTCTGTGGGGGGAGATCGGCGAGGGCGGCGACGCCCTGCACCGCTGCACACTGGCGCACTACATGGCCGACACCCAGGACGACCCCGCGGACGAACTCGCGTGGGACCTGCGGGCCCTGTCGGCGGCCGAGGAGCTGACCGACGGCCGGGTCGCCGAGCCCCACCAGTCCCTTGCCGTACGGGCGTTCTACCCCTCCCTGCATCTGAACCTCGCCGCCGACTACGCGAAGCTCGGTCGCTCGGAGGCCGCCCGCACTCATCTGCGCCGGGCTCGCGGCGCGGTCGGCGCCCTCGCCGACGACAGATACGGGGACGGTGTCCGCGCGGCGATCGGCCGGCTGGAGCTGAGACTCCTGGACCCCGGCACTTCGGCGGACACCGGCGGACCCGACCGCTTCGGCGGCTCGGGGGGCTCCGGGGGCGAGACCCTGGGGCCGCCCAGACAGCGGCCCTGAGGCCGTCCCGCGCGGGGCACGCGGCACGGTCCTGAGTCCCGTCCCGTTGCGTCGGGGCAGCACGCGGCCGGTCCTGAACCCCGCCCGCCGGGCGCGAGCCGCGGTCCCGAGCCCTGTCGTGCCCGCGGCTTCGAACCCTGTAGTGCCGGGCGCCTGACCCCGGGCCCCGGCGCCCGCGGCGGCGTCCCCGAGCTCTGTCGTGCCGGGCGGCTGTCCCCGGGTCCCCGGCGCCCGGGGGTGCCGTCCCCGAGCTAAAGCTGCGGGGGTTGTTCCCGAGCGGGGATCGCGGGTGCCGTCAGTGTCCGTACGTCCTCACGCAGATGACCGCCTCCGGGCTGTCCGCGTTCCAGCCGCCGTATTTCCTGCCGAGGGCGCACACGTCCGAACGCTTCGGCAGGTCGGGGGCGCCGGGCGGGCCGACGACACGGGGGTTCGGGTGCCGTGGCTCGGGACGCGGGGCCGGACGGACGTGCCGCGGAGGGGCCGGGGGCGCCACGGCCTGTGGTGGCGGAGCCGCCCGGTGCCGGGTCGCCGCGTCGGATGAAGGCTTGTGGGAGGGGCCGACACGCTCCAGTGCCTCCCGGGCCGGCGCCTGCACGATCTGGGACCCCCCTTTGCCGTCCGGATGCGGCACGGCGGGCCCGGACGGGGCGGAAGAGGAGCCGGAGGCGGGCGGCCGCTGGACGGTCACACAGCCCGAGAGGGCGGTGACTGCCACGGCGACCATGAGCGTTGCGGTCGTCGTCGTTCGATACACCCACGCAACTCTGCTGGTTCCGGACCGCTTCGGGGAGCGGAGAAGCGCAGGATGCCCCGCACGGGTGATCCTTCCGCTCCTCCGGCGGGCACGAGTATCGGTGAGCTGACACGCTGCCGGGTGCGCCGGGTGCGCCGGGTGCGCCGGGTGCGCCGGGGTCCGGCCGGGGTGCCGCCCTTCCCCGGACCGGGGCGCGTCGCGACGAACCGGCGCGGGCCGCCGGCCTGGCCGCCCATTCGGCGGTGCGGGGACCCGGACAGGGCCGCCATCGCCCGGAAGGCCCTGTGGGCGACGTGGCGGGTCTGGGCGAACAGAATGAAGACCCGTGCCGTGATCTCCCCGCGCGGCACCGCGATCACGGCTTGTCCGAGGTGGAGCCCGCGCGACTCCCATGGAGCTCCGACGGAATCCCCGACGGGCGGCCGTCGCGGCGGCCGTATGCTTCCGGCGGGACCCGCGTCGGCGACTGAAGGAGACCCCCGTGAAGGTCGGCTGCATCGGACTCGGCGACATCGCGCAGAAGGCGTATCTGCCGGTGCTCGGTGTGCGGCCCGGGATCGAACTGCATCTGCAGACGCGGACGCCCGCCACGCTCGACCGGGTCGCCGACAGCCTTCACCTGCCGCGCGCACAGCGCCATACCGACCTGGCGGACCTGCTGGCCCAGGACCTCGACGCGGCGTTCGTGCACGCGGCCACCGTCGCCCACCCGGAGATCGTCACCCGTCTGCTGGAGGCGGGCGTACCGACGTACGTCGACAAACCGCTCGCGTACGAGCTGGCCGAATCGGAGCGGCTGGTGCGGCTCGCGGAGGAGCGGAACGTCAGCCTCGCGGTCGGTTTCAACCGGCGTCACGCACCCGGATACGCGCAGTGCCTCGAACACCCGCGCGAGCTGATCCTGATGCAGAAGAACCGCACAGGGCTGCCCGAGGAGCCCCGGACCATGGTCCTCGACGACTTCATCCACGTCGTCGACACCCTGCGCTTCCTGGTGCCGGGTCCGGTCGACGACGTGACGGTGCGGGCCCGTGCCGAGGACGGGCTCCTGCACCACGTCGTGCTCCAGCTCGCCGGAGACGGATTCACGGCACTCGGTGTGATGAACCGGCTGAGCGGCTCGACCGAGGAGATCCTCGAGGTCTCGGGCCAGGACACCAAGCGTCAGGTGGTCAATCTCGCCGAGGTGATCGACCACAAGGGGCAGCCGACCGTGCGACGGCGCGGCGACTGGGTGCCGGTGGCCAGACAGCGCGGTATCGAACAGGCGGTGCTCCTGTTCCTCGACGCCGTGCGCGCGGGAAAGGTGCTCAGCGCCCGGGACGCGCTGGCGACTCACGAGTTGTGCGAGCGGGTGGTACGAGCGGTTCAGGAGCGGTCCTCCGCAGTCTGAACGTGCGAGCGCCCTCCGTCACGCACAGCGCGGCCATCACCAGCAGGGCGCCGTGCACCGGCCAGTCGCCGAACCGGACGTACGGCGTGACACCCCGGGCCAGCGGCACGTCGTAGACCACCGCGCTGCTCGCGTCCGTGCCGAGCCAGGAGCCGATGCGCTCGCCGCTCGGGCCGTAGACGGCGGAGACGCCGGTGAGGGTCGCGTGCACCATGGAGCGGCCGGTCTCGGCGGCGCGCAGCGCGGCGAGCGAGGCATGCTGCTCGGGCGCCCAGCTGTGTTGGAACGTCGACGTCGAGGACTGCGCCACCAGCACCTCGGCACCGTCCTGGGCGAGGTGGCGGCTCATGTCGGGGAACGCCGTCTCGAAGCAGATCATGGGGCCGATGCGCAGGCCGTGCCCGACGTTCATCACCACCTGCTCGGTGCCGCGCCTGCGGTCCTCGCCCGCGGCCTTGCCGACGGAGGTGGCCCACCCGAGCAGGGAGCGCGCCGGCACGTACTCGCCGAACGGGACCAGCCGCATCTTGTCGTAGCGGGCGCCCGTCGGACCGTGCGGCCCCACCAGGACCGAGCTCTTGTAGATGCCGGGCCGGTCGGAGCGGCGGGCGTCGACGTTCACCAGGATGTCGGCGCCGACCTCGTGGGACAGCGTCGCGATGCGGTGCGCCAGGTCGGGCCGGTCGGCCAGGTCGAAGCCGACGCTGCTCTCGCCCCAGACGACCAGGTCGGCGCCCTGACCGGCGAGTTGCCGGGTCAGCGCCTCCTCGCGCGCGAAGCGCTTGTCGCCGCTCGTGCTGCCGTCCACGACACCGGGCTGCACGACGGCGATCCGTACCCGGCCGTCGGCCTCAGGGCGCGGCGACCACGCCCAGGCCGCCGACGTCGCGGCGGCCGTCGCGACCAGTCCGGCCACTGCGGGCATACGGGACTCACGCACCGAGACCAGCACCGCGACCGCGACGTTGACCGCCACCAGCAGGAAGCTGAGCAGCCACACCCCGCCGACCGAGGCCAGCCGCAGCGCGGGCTCCACCTGCCACTGACTCGATCCGAGCAGACCCCAGGGACCGCCCAAGCCCTGCCAGGACCGGACGAGTTCCGCCATCAGCCACCCCGACGGCAGGACGAGGAGGGCGGCGCCGACCTGGCCCGGTGACGGCACCCCGGCCAGGAACCGCCGGACGAGCCACCCCCACGGGGCCCACAGGGCGCCGAGCAGCGCCGCTATGACCACCGTGAAGACACCCAGGCTCGGCAGCAGCCAGTGGTGCACGGCCAGGATGAAACCGAACCCGCCGAGCCAGCCGTCGTACGCGGCACGCCTGCCCGTGGGGGCCGAGCGGGTCAGCAGGATCCAGGGCACCAGCGCCACGTACGCGAACCACCACCAGGACGGGGCGGGAAAGGAGAACACGGGCAGCGCGCCCGCCAGCGCGGCGACGACACCGCGCCGCCAGGGGGAGACCAGCCATGGGCCGAACGCACGGTCGGGTCTTTTCATCCTTCGCCTCCCTGCCCCGCGGTCTCTCCAGTGTGCGCGTCGGCGGCGATCTCCGACAGGGGGCATGGAGATCGGGAGGGGGCGCGCCGGCCGGGAAGCGCCCCAGGCCGAGGACGCGAGCCGAGGACGCGCCGGCTTCGGCGGGAAACGGCCGGCCGCTCAGGCGTTCGCGGGCGCGGTCCGGGGCTGCGGCATCCGGCGCCACTTCTCCTGGACGACCACCTGGCGCAGCCGCCATCCGTCGCCGGTGCGCAGCAGGCCGAAGGCGTAACGGCCGCCGCACACGAGGTCGGGCGCGGTGGAGTCGCCGTCCTGCCCCGCGAACCGCATCGGATTGATGTAGTCCGCCTGTACCTCGGCCGTGTCGTCGGTGGCCTGGTCCAGGACATCGAACCGCACGCGCCGGTTGACGATCAGGTGCTGGCGCATCGCGAACAGTTCCAGGCTCTGCGAAAGCCACCCGGCGACCTCGGCGGCGTCGCCCTCGATGCCGCCGGCCGAGCGGTAGTCGGCCCGGCCTTTCGGCGTGAACAGCCCTCGGTACGCCTCCCAGTCGCCGTCGTCCACTGCCACCGCGTACGCGGTGACGATCTCGTCCACGGCGAACCGGTCCAGCACGGTCGCGAGCTCCACACGCTGCGTCATCGGCTCAGTGTTGGCCACAGGGCTTGCCACGCCAAGAGGCTGTGCGGGGATATTCGGTGTCCGGCAGGGTTCGGTTCGGCATCGGTCGGCACGGCCACGGCAGACTCGTGGCTGAGACGGGCGGCCGTACAGGGGCGAGCTCACGACAGTCACGAGTGGCAGCATCCTTGTCACGCCCCGGGGTCCGGAACGATCGACACCCCTGTGTACGCGACGTTGGGCGACCCTGGACGCGCAGAACGTGCCGTCTCGTCGATTCCGCTGCGCCGCGTCGGCGGGACGGAGGAAGTCGTCGCCATCGCGTGGTTGACGTCGCCCGGAGCGTCGTACACGACGGGGGCGGTGCTACGGGTGTCCGGTGGGCGGTGAGCCCGTGCGTACCGGAATCGCGTACGGTCCTACGCCGCCTCGATGATCTCGCCGCGTATCGCCTCGGCCCACTTCACGACCAACAGCTCGTACTCCGCCCGCTCCTGTGCGGACAGGGAGCCGCCTGTCCGCGTCCACAGGGCGCGGATCTGTTCGTTCAACGCGGCGGCAGACCGCACGGAACCAGGCGGAGTGACATCGGGGGACATGCGCACCAGCCTAGGCGCAAGGACTGACACTGCGCTACCGGGCGGCTACTCAACCCGTATGTGCTTCGTCACGGCGCACATGACCGACCCCCCGCGGCTCACCGAACTCCTGCTCCAGAGTCTTGAGTTGCCGAGGAGGTTGAGGCGGCCGTGACGGTGGACGCGGTGAGCGGACCCTCGAAAGTCCCAGCTCGGGGCAATCAGGGGGTTGTGTCAGGGGGTCCGGTCACAGGGGCAACCGTTCGGCCCGCCCGCCTCCGACCGGGTCCGCCCGTTCCGCCCAGACCCGCGCCGCGAGCGCATCGGCCTCATCCTGTGGGATTCCCGCCTTCACCAGGATGATTCCGCGGCTGCCGTCCGGGAACTTCACGCTGCGCGCTTCCGTGCCCAACCGGCCCAGCGTTGGCTCCTTCGGCATGCTCCACCTCCAGTCGGGGAGACCACGCTAAAACGCCGCCACCCAGTTCGCAGAAGCGTTCGGCCAGACGGCCTACAGGTCCGACAGCGGTTCATCCGGTGGCGCGTCCGGCAGGGCATCCAAGAGGCGGACCCGGGTAACCGAGTGTCACCCCGAGCAGTGTGCCCGGCATGGTGGGGGAACGAGAGCCGGTTCACGGGAAGCGCGCTACGGCCGCCCTGTCGTCTCAGCCGGCGGATTCGGCGGCGTGAGGGCTGAGGACATCGGTGCCGACCAGCCCGTGCCGGAGGCGAGGACGGCCGGCACGGCGAGGAGGAAGGAGTAACGGGCCGCCGCGGCACGGCTGTAGCCCATGAAGAGGCCGCCGCTGATGGTCGCGCCGGACCGGGAGACGCCGGGGATCAGGGCCATCGCCTGGCAAACGCCGTACAGCAGGCCGTCCTTGGTGTTCAGGTCCTCAAGTACCTTGCGCCGCTTGGCCGCCCGGTGCCTGCCGCCCGTCTCGTCGCGTGCCGCGAGCCGGCCGGCGATGCCTGTGACGACAGCCATCACGATCAACATGGTGGCGGTGAACCGCAGATCGCGGAACGGCCCCTCGATCTGGTCCTTGAGCGTGATGCCGAGCACCCCGATCGGGATCGAGCCGACGATCACCAACCACCCCATCTGAGCGTCGTGGTTGCCGCGCGTCGCCTTGTCCGTGAGCGAGCGGAACCCTGCCGACAGAATCCTTCCGGCGTCCTCGCGGAAGTAGATCAGCACCGCCGCCTCCGTGCCGAGCTGGGTGATCGCGGTGAACGCCTCGGTCAGGGTCCAGTCCGGGTGTAGGCGCGGTCCGGTGCAGGCGGGATCAGGCACAGGCGAGCAGGCGGGACCGGGTACGGGTCAGGCCCGGGGACGGGGGGCGATCCGTCTCCGGTCGGAGTCCGGTACTCGTCCCGGCGGGGCCTCATGGCGCGGTCACCGGGGTGTTGACCGGCCGCCCGGCCGCCGCTTACGTTGCAGCGGCAGGGAAAGCGCTTGCTCCCGCCGGTGCGCGTCCGTTCGGCGGTACGCGCACGGTCCGATGGAGACAGGCGCTGGCCGACGTCTGACATCACGTCCGATGGAGCGCTGATCAGGTAGATGACCGCATCCCGTACCGCAATCGACCTCCAGACCTCTACGTCCACGAACCGTGCCGCGAACACCCCCCTCGGCGGTCGCCGCATCAGGGTCGCCGTCGTCGGCGCGGGCGCCATCGCCCGCGGGGGTCACCACCCCGCACTCGCCCGGCTCTCCGAGGAGGGCGAGACGGAGATCGTCGCCGCGGTGGACATCGCCGAGGGCGCCGTCCGGGAGTTCTGCGCCGAGGCGGGCATTCCGCACGCGTACACCGATCTGGACCGGATGCTGGAGGAGCGGCGGCCCGATCTGGTCTCCGTCTGTACCCCGCCCACGCTGCACCGTGAGCAGACCGTCGCCGCGTTGCGGGCCGGCACCTGGGTGTGGTGCGAGAAGCCGCCCGTGCCCACGCTCGCCGATTTCGACGCGGTGCAGGCGGCGGAGGGCACGGACGGCGGGCCGTACGCCGCGATCGTCTTCCAGCACCGCTTCGGCTCGGGCGCCCGGCATGTGCGGGGCCTGATAGCGGAGCGGGCCATGGGCCGGCCGCTCGTCGCGCACTGCCAGACCACCTGGTACCGCAACGCCGACTACTACGCCGTTCCCTGGCGCGGCCGTTGGGCGACCGAGGGCGGCGGGCCCGCGATGGGACACGGCATCCACCAGATGGATCTGCTGCTTGACCTGCTGGGGCCGTGGACCGAGGTGCGCGCGATGACCGGTCGTCTCGTGCATGACGTGGAGACGGAGGACGTCTCGACCGCCCTGGTCCGCTTCGCGAACGGCGCCCTGGCGACCGTCGTCAACAGCGTCCTGAGCCCCGACGAGGTCAGCCGCATCCGCGTCGACTGCGAGCGCGCCACTGTCGAGCTGACCCACCTGTACGGCCACAGCAACGACAACTGGCGGATCACCCCCGCGCCCGGCGTGCCGGAGGCGGACGTCGCGGCCTGGCGGGATTTCGGTGCGGACGTGCCCAGTTCGCACCTCGCGCAGCTGCGGGACCTCGTCGCGAGCATGCGGGCGGGTGAACGGCCGCGCAGCAGTGGTGCCGACGGGCGGACCAGCCTGGAACTGATCACCGCGCTCTACAAGTCGGCGTTCACGGACACGACCGTCCGCGCGGGGGAGATCGGTCCGGGAGACCCGTACTACACGGCGCTGCACGGTGGCGCGCCCGGCTGGGCACCCGCCGAGCCCGAGACGACGGCGCCCGAGGCACCCGAGGCGGCGCGTGCGGAGGTCCGGGCATGAAGGAGGTGCCGGAGTCCGGCCTGCGGATCGTCCACACGCACGGTGAGCGGATCGGGATCAGTGAAGTCTCCACCGGCGTAGAGCTGTTGGGCTATGTCTACCGTCCCGAGGCCGCCTGGGAGTCGCCGAAGCCGTATCTGCATCCGCTGCGGACGCTGGCGGGCGACGTCGTCACGGACTACCGCCCGAACGATCACCGCTGGCACAAGGGCCTTCAGATGACGGCCTCGCACCTCTCCGGCCAGAACCTGTGGGGCGGCAACACCTATGTCCAGGGACACGGATACCTCGAACTCCCGGAGCGCGTCGGGTCGATGGCGCATGTCGCCTTCGAGGAGGTCGCCGCGGAGGGCGGTGGCGCGGTCATCGCCGAGCGGCTCACCTGGCATCCGTACGACGGTGAACTGTGGGCCGACGAGGAGCGCCGTGTCGAGGTGCACGACGTCGATCCGGGGGCGGGTTCCTGGGCACTGACCTGGAGCTCCGCGGTCACCAACCGCCGCGAGGAGCCCCTGCGCTTCGGCAGTCCGACGACCGCGGGGCGCGAGATGGCCGGCTACACGGGCCTGTTCTGGCGCGGACCGCGCGCCTTCCGGGACGGGCGGGTCATCGGGCCGGACTCCGAAGGACCTGGCCTGATGGGGCGCCAGGCACCCTGGCTCGCGTACTCGGCGGAGCACGACGGCCGCGACGGTCACGCCACCCTCGTCTTCGCGCACGCGCCCGAGAACGACCACGAGGGGACGCGGGGCACCCACCCGGCCCACTGGTTCGTACGCAACGAACCCTTCGCCGCCGTCGCCCCGTCCCTCGCCTTCTTCGACGAACTGGAACTCGCGCCCGGCGACACGCTCACCCGCCGCTACCGGGTGGTCGTCGCCGAAGGGGCCTGGGAGCGCGAGGACATCGTCAAGTACCTTGCGGAGCACCCCTGGTGAGCGCCGTGACTCCCGGCTGCCCCGGGCTCCCGGGAGCCGTCGCGGTGTCGCGTCTGCGGGTGTACGACTGGCCCGCGGCCGACGGCCTGTGCGGCGGAACTCCCCATCTCCACCTGACCTGTTCGGAGGCGTACGTCGTCACCGGCGGACGCGGCTCGGTCCAGACACTGACGACATCGGGGTACGAGGTGACGCCGCTCGTGCCCGGCACGGTCGCCTGGTTCACCCCGGGCACGATCCACCGGCTCGTCAACGAGGACGGCCTGCGCATCACCGTCCTCATGCAGAACAGCGGACTGCCGGAGGCCGGCGACGCGGTCATGACCCTGCCCCCGGAGTACCTGGCCGATCCCGGGACCTACGCGGCGGCCACCCTCGTCCCGGCGGACGCGCCCGAGGAGGAACAGGCGCGTCTCGCCCGCACCCGGCGCGATCTCGCCCTGGAGGGCTACCGCGTGCTGCGCGACGCCGAGGGACCCGAGCCGCTCGCGGAGTTCCACCGGGCGGCCGCGGCCCTGGTACGGCCCCGTGTCGCGGAGTGGCGTGAACGGTGGCGGCGCGGTGCCGAGGCCGCCGCCGCGGCGACGGGGGACCAGCTCGACCGGCTGGAGCGGGGAGACGCGTCGCACCTCACCGCAGCCGCCGTACGGGCCGAACAGCCTTCCACGCGAGGCCGGTTCGGAATGTGCGGACGGCTCGACGTCTACGAGACCGCCGACTAGGGCGTACGGTCGCCTGCTGCCTGCTGCCTGCTGCCTGCTGCCTGCTGCCTGCTGCCTGCTGCCTGCTGCCTGAGTCCCCTGTGCAGGCGGTTACGCCACCGCAGGTCCCGTCACCGTCCAGCCCGGGGCCTGGGGGTGGGGTGTGAGGGTGTCGTGTTCGACCTGTTCTCCGCATTCCTGGCAGACGACCTGGGGGACCAGTTCGTGGCCGCAGGTGTGCTCCAGCACCATGGGCCGGAAGCCGCCCTCCTGGAGGTGCCGGTCTCCCCACGCCATGAGTGTCAGCAGAACGGGTTCCAGTTCGAGGCCCGCCCGCGTGGGCCGGTACTCGTAGCGCTTGGGGCGGTCGCTGTACTCCGCCTTCTCCAGCAGTCCGGCGTCGACGAGGCGCTTCAGCCGGGTCGTCAGCACGTCACGGGGGGCGCCGGTATTGCGCACCAGTTGGTCGAAGCGTGTGGCGCCGAGCGACACCTCGCGCAGGACCAACAGGGAGTACTTCTCGCCGACGAGGGCGAGTGTCGCGGCGATCGAGCAAGGGCGAGGGTCCTTCATACCGCCAGTCTACGAGGGTGGGTTGGATGTTCCAACTCACTGGGTTACTCTTGGGTCACTTGGTGGGTTGGAAAATCAAACTCACCGGGTTCGAAGGCCGGACCAGCCCGGTCGCCGGTTCCCCGATCTCAGAGACCTGAGAGGCATCCCATGCGTGACGCCGTGATCGTCGAAGCCGTACGCACCCCCGTGGGCAAGGGCAAGCCGAACGGTTCGCTCGCCCACGTCCACCCCGTGGAACTCCTCGCCCACACCCTCCGAGCGCTCGTCGGGCGCTCCGGGATCGATCCGGCGCTGATCGACGACGTCATCGGCGGCACAGTCGACCAGGTCGGCGAGCAGGCCATGAACACCACCCGGTACGCCGTGCTCTCCGCGGGATTCCCCGAGTCGGTCCCCGCGACCACGGTGGACCGCCAGTGCGGCTCGTCGCAGCAGGCCGTGCACTTCGCCGCGCAGGGCGTCATGTCGGGGGCGTACGACTTGGTCGTGGCCTGCGGTGTGGAATCGATGAGCCGGGTGCCGATGTGGTCCAACGTGCCGGCGGGCGCGGACCCCTTCGGACCCGGGGTCGCCGAGCGCTACCCCGAGGGTCTGGTGCCGCAGGGCATCAGCGCCGAGCTCATCGCCGCCAAGTGGGGCATCACCCGCGAGCGGATGGACGCCTTCGCCGTCGGCTCGCACCAGAAAGCCGCACAGGCATGGAGCGGCGGTCTCTTCGACGCCGAGGTCGCGCCCCTGGAGGGTGTCATCCGCGACGAGAGCGTCCGCCCCGGCAGTACCCCCGAGATACTCGCCGGGCTGAAGCCCGCGTACTACGGCCCGGGCTTCGCCGAGCGCTTCCCGCAGATCGACTGGTCGGTCACGGCCGGGAACGCGAGCCCGGTCAACGACGGCGCCTCCGCCGTGCTCATCACGTCGAGCGAGACCGCCGCCCGCCTCGGCCTGCGGCCCATCGCCCGTCTGCACAGCTTCGCCGTCACCGGTTCCGACCCGCTGCTGATGCTCACCGGCGTCATCCCCGCCACCGAGAAGGTGCTGCGCAGGGCAGGGCTGGACCTCGGCGACATCGACCTCTTCGAGGTGAACGAGGCGTTCGCCGCAGTCGTCCTCGCCTGGCAGCAGGAGACGGGCGCCGACCTGTCCAAGGTCAACGCGCACGGCGGAGCCATCGCGATCGGCCACCCGCTCGGCGCGAGCGGCACCCGACTCACGACGACCCTCGTCCACGCGATGCGCGCCCGCGGGGCCCGCTACGCGCTGCAGACGATGTGCGAGGCGGGCGGACTGGCCAACGCGATGATCCTGGAGGCCGTACGCCCGTAACCACTGCGGATCCCGGAGGCAGCGGGGCAGCGAAGCGGTGAGGTCGTGATGGTCGCGGACGGTGGAAAAACCGTGGCCCGTGCCGACCGCGGATTCCGGACCGTGCGCTCGTAGCGGTGCCGTGCCTCAGTGACCGCGCAGGTGGTGGCGCTTGCGCCAGGCAACCACCGTTCCGACCACGGCGGGGACGGTGATCAAGGCCATCGCGATCAGGAAGGCAGGGGACGTGGGCGACGACGCGCGGGCGCCGGCGACGGCGTACGCGGCGGTGTTCGGGATGGAGCCGAGCGCCGTCGCGACCAGGAAGGGCAGCCAGCCCATACGGGAGACGGCCGCGCAGTAGTTCGCGGCCCAGAACGGCACGCCGGGGAACAGCCGGGCCACCATCATCGATCGGAAGCCGTGCCGGCTGAGCTGGCCGTCCGCCGCCTTCAGCCAGCGGGCCCGCAGCAGCGACCGCAGCGCGTCCTGCCCGAGGATCCGGCCGAGTCCGAAGGCGACACCGGCGCCGAGCACCGTGCCCACCAGCGCGGTGCCCAGGCCCAGTTGGGAGCCGAACAGGGCGCCGGCCGCCAGGTTGAGCAGGGGCCGGGGCACGAAGGCGACCGTGCACAGCCCGTACGCCACGGCGAACGCGACGGCCGCCGCGGCGCCGCCGAGCTGGGGCGGCCAGCCGTCGGCGAGCAGCCGCTGCGGGTCGAAGAGGAGCACGCTCGACGCGGCCGCCGCGAGCAGCACGACCAGCAGGGAGAGCCGCGACCAGGGCGAGAGCAGTGCTCTCAGGCAGCGAGCGCCCAGGCCGGTGCGTACGGCGGTCAGGGTCGCGGGTGCGGCGACGGCGATCTCCGAGGCGACGACCAGGTCGGTCGCGACGGCGAGCTCCGTGGCGGCGGCCTGGGGAGTGGCCGTGGCGGTGCCCCCAGAGCGGGTGGTGGCATCGAGCATCCGGTGACACTAGCCGACGAATGTGTGTGATCGCCGTATGGTTCGTCTCATGGGCGTCACAGCTTCCGGAACGTCAGGTGCGTCTTTCGAGGTGCCGGACAGCCTCCTCGCGGACACCGTCCTGGAACGGCTCACGACCGTCTACCCGGCGGTCGCCGACTCTCACCGGGCCGCGTCGATGCGCGCGTACATGAAGGACATCGCCCCCTTCCTCGGCCTGCCGACGCCCGAGCGCCGTGCCCTGTCCCGCACCGTGCTCCTGGACACCGCCCGTCCCGACGAGACGGACTGCACCGCGCTCGCGCTGCGCTGCTGGCGCCTGCCGGAACGCGAGTACCAGTACTTCGCCGTCGACTACCTGCGCCGCCATGTGACGCGCCTGTCGTCCGGCTTCCTGCCGGTGGCCCGGCACCTGGTCTCAACCGTCTCCTGGTGGGACACCGTCGACGCACTCGCCGCACATGTGGTGGGAGGCCTGGTGGCCGCCGACCCGCGACTGCGCACCGACATGGACGCCTGGATCGAGGCCGACGATCTGTGGGTCGCCCGCACGGCGCTGCTCCATCAGCTCCGGCACAAGGAGGCCACGGACACCGGGCGCCTCTTCGCGTACTGCGTCCGCCAGTCGGGTCATCCCGATTTCTTCATCCGCAAAGCCATCGGATGGTGTCTGCGCGAGTACGCCAAGACCGACCCGCAGGCGGTACGGGACTTCGTCGCCGCGGAGCGGGCGAGGCTCGCGCCGCTGTCCGTGCGCGAGGCGCTCAAGAACATCGACCCCTGAGACCCCCGACGCCCCCGACCGCGCAGCCTCCCGACGCACCGCGCGCACCATTTGCACCACCGGCATCACCCGCGCTGCACCGGTCCACGGGGCACCGAAAACCATTCGACGTGGGCAGACGCTTCGGCGATGATCTCCTCATGTTCCGGTACGCCTTCCTCCTCGCGGCATCCGCAGTCGCGGATGCGCCGAAGGCTGCCGTCCCGATCATCACGGCAGCCGTCGACGGCGCCCGAAGCTGACCCTTCCCGGATTGTCCGGCGGACCCCGCAGGGGGAGGGTCGGTAACTCCTGGGGGTCCCTGTCCCGGCCCGTACGCGCCGGGGTCATCACTCAGCTCCGCTGACACTGAAGAGGCTTCGAGGTACAGCCATGCCCAAGACGGCTTACGTGCGCACCAAACCGCACCTGAACATCGGCACCATGGGTCACGTCGACCACGGCAAGACCACCCTGACCGCCGCCATCACCAAGGTCCTCGCCGAGCGCGGCTCCGGCACCTTCGTCCCGTTCGACCGGATCGACCGCGCGCCGGAGGAGGCCGCCCGCGGCATCACCATCAACATCGCGCACGTCGAGTACGAGACCGACACCCGGCACTACGCGCACGTGGACATGCCGGGCCACGCCGACTACGTCAAGAACATGGTCACCGGCGCGGCCCAGCTCGACGGGGCGATCCTCGTCGTGTCCGCGCTGGACGGGATCATGCCGCAGACCGCCGAACACGTGCTGCTCGCCCGGCAGGTGGGCGTCGACCACATCGTCGTCGCCCTGAACAAGTCCGACATGGCGGACGAGGAGCTCGCCGACCTCGTGGAGCTGGAGGTCCGCGAACTGCTCTCCGCGCAGGGCTACGGGGGCGACTCCGTACCCGTCGTACGGGTGTCCGGCCTCAAGGCCCTTGAGGGGGACCCCCGGTGGACGGCGGCGATCGACGCGCTGCTCGACGCGGTGGACACCTATGTGCCGATGCCCGAGCGCTATCTCGACGCGCCGTTCCTGATGCCGGTCGAGAACGTGCTCACCATCACCGGACGCGGAACGGTCGTCACCGGTGCCGTCGAGCGCGGCACGATCCACGTCGGCGACCGCGTCGAGGTGCTCGGCGCCGGCGTCGACACGGTGGTCACCGGCCTGGAGACCTTCGGCAAGCCCATGGAGGAGGCGCAGGCCGGCGACAACGTGGCGCTGCTGCTGCGCGGTGTGCCCCGCGACTCGGTCCGCCGCGGGCACATCGCCGCCGCGCCCGGCAGCGTCGTACCCAGCAGCCGTTTCACGGCGCGGGTGTACGTCCTGTCGACGCGCGAGGGCGGTCGTACGACAGCGGTCTCCACCGGGTACCGGCCGCAGTTCTACATCCGTACCGCGGACGTGGTCGGCGACGTCGACCTCGGCGAGGGGGCCGTCGCCCGGCCCGGCGACACCGTCGTCATGACGGTCGAGCTCGGCCGCGAGGTGCCGCTGGAGCCGGGCCTCGGCTTCGCCATCCGCGAGGGCGGCCGGACGGTCGGCGCCGGGACGGTGACGTCGGTCGGCTGACGTCCGGCCCGGTACGTCGGTCGGTCGACGCCCGGCCGGTACGGCGACGCGGGTGCCCGCCCTGCCAGGGCGGGCACCCGCGTCGCGTCCTTCCCGGTGCCGCACAATGGACCCGTGGACGAGCCGATACCCGTGACGCGGGCCGTGGATCACGGAACCGCCAAGCTGATGCCCGACGTGGACCGCGAGCGGGCGTGGCTGCTCACCGTGGACGGCGCGCCCCAGTCGTACGTCGATCTGGACGAGCCGACGCATCTGGAGTTCGAGTACACGCGCCGCCTCGGGCATGTGCTGGACACGGTGACGGAACCAGGACGCGCCCTGGACGTGCTGCACCTCGGCGGCGGTGCGCTCACGCTGCCCCGCTATGTCGCGGCCACCCGGCCCGGTTCGCGGCAGGACGTGGTGGAGGCGGACCAGGGCCTGCTGGCCATGATCGACGAGTGTCTGCCGGTGCCCGGCGGCATCGGCATCGAGCTGCACCGCGCCGACGCCCGCGCGTGGATCGAAGCCGCCGCCCCCGACTCCGCGGACATCCTGATCGCGGACGTCTTCGGCGGCTCGCGCGTACCGGCGCACCTGACATCCATCGCCTACGCGAGCGCCGCCGAGCGCGTGCTGCGCCCCGACGGTGTCTACCTCGCCAACCTCGCGGACGCGGCGCCCTTCACCTTTCTCCGCTCCCAACTCGCCACGTTCTCCTCGGTGTTCGAGGAGATCGCGCTCATCGCCGAACCCGGCGTGCTGCGGGGCCGGCGCTTCGGCAACGCGGTGCTCGTGGCCTCCCACCGCCCGCTCGACACGGCCGCCCTGGCCCGCCGTACCGCCGCCGACGCCTTTCCGGCACGCGTCGAACACGGCCCCGGGCTGCGGGACTTCATCGGCGGGGCCGCTCCGGTACGCGACGAGGACGCGGTTCCGTCACCCGAGCCGCCCGGCGGATCCTTCGGCATCGGCTGACGCGCGTCCCGCACCGGACACCGGGGCGCCGGCGCCCAGCGCCACCGCGCCGGACACCGGAGCCGCAGCGCCCTGCGCCACCGCCCGGGTCCGCCGCGTCAGATTCCGGACGTCCGGGACGCACAACACCGCGGCCGTGACGACCACGACCAGCGTCGCGCAGCCCCACAGAGCTGTCGCCCGCCCGAAGACCTGCTCCGCGGGCCCGGCCAGCGCCGTCGCCAACGGCACCATGGCGATCGACCCGAACCAGTCGTACGCGGACACCCGCGAGAGCTTGTCCTCGGGTATCTCCTGGTGGAGCGCGGTCATCCAGGAAACGCCGAACACCTCGATCGCCAGACCGCTGACGAACATCACGGCGTACAGCGGTCCCACCGGCAGGGGGACCGCGAGTGCGGCGGCGGGTGCCGCGAGGGGGAAGACGCACAGGGTGCCCGCGAACAGCAGGCGGCGGGGCCGCCAGCGGGTCATGAGCAGCGCGCCGCCCACGGTCCCGGCGCCGAACGCGCCGAGTGCCAGTCCCCAGGGTCCCGCACCGCCGAGGCTGTCGCGGGCGACCAGCGGGCCGTAGACCGCGTCGGCGGCTCCGACGACCGCGACCACCACGGAGAACTGCGCGACGATCGCCCAGAGCCAGGGCCGCGCGACGAACTCGCGCCAGCCGTCGCGCAGATCGGCGAACAGGCCGCCGCCGGGCTCGCGCGGCGGTATGTGGCTGACGTCGAGGAACGCACGCAGCGCCCCGGCGACCGCGAACGCCACCGCGTCCACGGCGAGCACCCAGCCCGGCCCGATCACGGCCACCAGTACACCGCCGAGGGCCGCGCCGCCCAGGCCCGCGCCCTGCATCGCCATCCGGAACATCGCGAACGCGCGGCTCGCCTGCTCACCGCGGACCGAGGACATCAGCATGCCTTCGGCGGCCGGGTTGAAGAACGCCTGACCGGTGCCGCCGAGCGCGGACAGCAGCATCATCTGCCACAGCCGTGCCTCACCGGAGACGACCAGGACGGCGAACGCCGCCTGCGACACACAGTTGAGGGCGTTGGCCGCGACCATGACCCGATGGCGCGGCAGCCGGTCCGCGACCGCCCCGCCGATCAGCAGGAACATCACCAGCGGCAGGGTCCGCGCCGCGGCCACCAGGCCGACGTCGCCTCCGTCGCCGCCCGCGCCGAGCACCGCGAACGCCGCGGCGATCAGGGCGCCCTGGCTGCCCAGGTTGGTGACGACCGCGGCGGCGGTCAGCAGGGTGTAGTTCCGGCCCGCCCAGGACGGGCGGCGGGAGGGTCTGGCGAGGTCGGCGGCTGAGGTCACCGGGAGACTATCGCCGCCCGGTGCCCGACTTGCCAAACCCATTGCACACGCATAGAGCGCACGCATTGAGCACGCACGTCGAGCACCCGCGTCATTGCACGGCCCGCCCGGCACTCATCGTGCCCCTCGCGGCGCGCCGCGCGTATGTTCCGCCCGCCGGTGCCTCGCGCCCCTGGTCACCCTGCCTGGAAGGTGGCCAGGAGGCCCGAAGCCCCGTGCTTCGGGCGCGGGCTCAGGAACCCGTCGGGTCGCCGTGCAGCCGTACCGTGCTGAGGATCTTTTGCACGGTCGCGTTCGGGATCTCCTCCGAGACACCCTTGGCGCCGTAGAGCGTCCAGGACACGAAGTCACCCGCCGAGTTCTTGAAGGCGAAGGTGGTCGCCTTGCCGTCGGAGTCGCACTTGCCCTTCTTGGCGACGCCCGAGGAGTACGTCACCGCGACGCTGCCCTTGACGCCCGAAGCCGTGGTGTACGCCTGGGGCTTGCCGATCTTCAGCAGCTTCTTCGAGGCGTCCTTCTGGTCGGTGTAGCCGCCGAAGACCCACCACGCCGAATCATTGCGCGCCACGTCGTCGGTGTTCTTGGCACCGCTCTGGCCCTTGGTGCCCGCGGCGGCCAGCGCCGAGTCGCTCGTGTGACCGTCCTTGTCGTCGTCGGACGTGCACCACTTCTCCTTGAGGAACGCGGGCGCGGACATGCCGATGAGCGCGGAGCCGTCGCCCTTCTTGTCGTCCTCGAAGCCGATGAAGGTGCCGGGAGTCTTGACATCCCAGTCCGCCGGTACGTCGAAGGCGGTGCCCCACTTGGGGTTCACCACGACCTTCCAGCCGGCGATCGTCGCCTTCTCCTCGTCGCCGCCGCGCGGGTCGTCGTCGCTCCCGCTCGTGCTCGCACTCGGCGTGGAGGCCGACGCCTTCGGGGACTTGGACGTGTCGGTGCCGGCCTTGTCGTCCTTGTCGCCACCGCCGAGGACGAGGAATCCGGTGACTCCGGCGGCGATCACCACGGCCGAGGCCGCGACGATCGCGGTGATCTTCGTCTTGTTGCCGCCACCGCCACCGCCACCACCGCCGGGCGCCTGGGGCGCGCCGAGGGGATCCGACGGGGCTCCCCACTGCGGCTGCCCCGGCTGGGGTCCGTACGGTCCCGGCTGCTGCGGATACCCCGGCTGCTGGTATCCGGGCTGCTGGTACGGATTCGGCTGCTGGTACCCCGGCTGCTGGTACGGGTTCTGGTCCTGCGGGTTCTGCTCGCCCCCGGGCGGCTGCTGTCCTGGCCACATGGCCGGTAACGATAGAGGGGCTTGTGACCCGAGTGCCATGGCGGTCCCCGAAACGACCGCGCCGCCAGGCCACTTGTCCCATTGATCCCGACTCGGGACTCCGTCTGACTCTGGCTCGGAACTCGGTCCGGCTTTGGCCCGGGTAGTCGCCCGCGGAGTTCTTGAACCCGAACGTGACGGCCTTGCCGCCGCTCGCGCACTTCCCCTCGCTGGGCTTCTTGTCCGGTTGGGTGCAGCCGCCGAACACCCACCAGGGGACCTGGTTCACGGCGACCTCGTCGGTGTTCTTCGCTCCGCTCGCGCCCTTGGTGCCCGCGGCGCCGAGCGCGGTGTCCTCCGTACGGCCGTCCCTGTCGTCGTCGGACGAGCACCACTTGGACGTGAAGTAGGCGGGCGCCGACATCACGATCAACGGCTTGCCGTCGGCCTTCGCGTTCTTCTTCTCGGAACCGATCGGCGTGCCCGGTGAGGGCACCTCCCTGTCCGCCGGGACGTCGAAGGCCGTGGCCCCAGGGGGGACTGACGACGACCTTCCAGCCGGCGATCGCCGGCCGCTCGCCCGCACCGCCGCGCGGGTCACTGCCGGAGGGCGACGCGCTCGGGTCCTTCGTGGCGCTCGTCGCGGGGTTCGCGTCCTTGCCCTGGTCGGCGCCGCCCGCACCGTTGATCGACTTCGGCGCCGGGTGGCGGGGCTGGCCAAGAATTGCTACCCATGGGTAACATCGCGGTATGAGCGCAGACCAGATGACGATCGGCGAGATGCTCGCCGCGACCGTGCCGATGGCCCGGACCCTGAACCTCGAGTTCGTGGAGACCACTCCGGAGAAGGCCGTCGTGGCACTCCCGGACCAGGGCGACTTCCACAACCACGTCGGCGGACCGCACGCCGGAGCCATGTTCACGCTGGGGGAGTCGGCGAGCGGGGCGATCGTGCTCGCCGCCTTCGGGGACCAGCTCTCCCGGGCCGTGCCGCTCGCTGTCAGTGCCGAGATCGCGTACAAGAAGCTCGCGATGGGCCCCGTGACGGCCACCGCGACGCTCGGGCGGCCCGCTGCCGACGTCGTCGCCGAGCTCGACGCCGGTCAGCGTCCCGAGTTCCCCGTCGCCATCGCGATCCAGCGTGCCGACGGCGCCGTGACCGGCGAGATGACGGTCATCTGGACGCTCCGCCCGAACGGCTGAGACCCGCCTCGCGCGTAGGGCCCTGACGGGGGAGTACGACCCGATCGGGGCCCTCGGCCGTCGCGCCGGGGCCCGCGACGGTGCCGGCCCCGACCTGCACCCCACCCCGCGCCTCTAGCCGCCCGCCCCGCGCCGCGAGCCGTGGCCCGCGTCGAGCCGGGTGCCGAGCCGGGCGTGCCTGGGCGCCGACCCCGGGCGTAGAGCCGCGCCCCGCCCCGCCGCCGGTGTCGAGCCATGCCGGATGCCGGGCCGCGCCCCGAGCCGGGCGTGCCTGGGCGCCGACCCCTGGCGCCGACCCTGGCCGCCGACCCGCTCCTCCGACAGGGCGCCGCCCCCCCCCAGGACCGGATCCCCTCAGCCCCTCGGTACCCGAACGCTCACCGTCTGTGTGACCCGGGTGCAGAGTTGTCGCTGGGCGTCCTCGATGTCGCATTCCACGACCGCCGTGTCGCGTCCCACCCGTAGTACGCGGGCCTTCGCGTACGCGGCGCGCTCACGTACGGGCCGCAGGAAATGGGTGGTGGAGGTGGTGGTGGCGGGAACGGCGCCCGCGGGGCCGTTCAGCGCGGCGCACACCGCCGAGGCGACGTCGGCCAGGCCCATCAGCGCGCCTCCGTGCAACCCGCCGCCCACGGTCGACAGTTCGGGCACGAAGTCGAGTTCGGCGTGCACTCCCTCGGCCGACAGGGCGGTGAAGCGTACGCCGAGGGTCCTGGCGTAGGGGGCCATCGCGTAGATGTCTTCGGCGGTGACGGTCACATCAAGCTCCTTGTGGGAGGGGCGGGACGGAAGTTGGTGATCCGTTCTATCAACTCCCTTGCTTTCAGGGGGCGTTCCCCGCAACGCGGAGTGTGTATGCGATCCCGGCCGTTCGCCCCGGAGTGCCGGATCGGGGTGCCGCGTGCCCCTGGGACACCGTCCCGGGCGCCGCCGAACCACGTACCGAGTGACCCCGTAACCATGTGCGCGTGCCACGCCCCCGCTCCGGACGCCAATCGTGCGGCGAACACAATGCGTCGTTCAGCTGACTGCCACTGCCACTGCCCGGCCATGGCCGGGCAGGACCGTGCCCCCTGACCCCGAACTCGCTCACCTGGAGGGCACATGAGCACGGCAGGACAGCAGAACGGGCCGGGCAGACGGGCGTTGCTGCGCGCCGCGGTCGCCGTACCGGCGGCCGGCGCGGTGGCCACCGAGTTCGTCGCCAACGTCCGCGCCGACCGCGACATCGAGGCCCTCGTCGCCGGAGCGGGTGTCTACCGGCCGGTGAGCGGCGCCTATCTCGAACGCACCGCGAAGTCGTTCTCCGCGGCGCAGAGCGCACGCGGCTGCGCGGAGGTCGTCGTCGCGGCGCTGAACGGCCGACGCGCCCCGGTTCCGTCACCAGAGCTCCGAGTGGGCGGCCGGCTTCACGGGCGTCAAGCTCGCCGACGCCGACGGCTCGGCCGTGCAGGACCTCACCACGTCCTGGCTGGGAGAGTGAGCACCTGTTCCCTTCCGGCCCTCCATGCCCGACCCTGACCTACGGGCGGTGCGCGCGCACCGCCCGTAGGACACGGCCAGGCGCCGGGGACCGGTAACGAGGAGTGCGAGCGTGGGCGTACGCGGGCGGGGCGCCGTTCTGGTGACCGGTGGCAGCGGGTTCGTCGGAAGCCATCTGGTGAGGCGGCTGCTGGAACGGGGCTACCGGGTCCACACCACCGTACGAAGGACCGCGAACGCGGCGAAGACGCGGCCGCTCCTGGAGATGCGGGAGGCCTTTCCCGGCAGGCTTGAGCTGTTCGAGGCGGACCTGCTGGCCGACGGGTCCTTCGACGCGGCGATGAGCGGCTGCGGCGTGGTCTTCCATGTGGCGTCGCCGTTCCTGATGCCGGAGAGGATCAAGGACGGCCGCAGGGACATGGTCGACCCGGCCCTGCTCGGCACGCGCAACGTGCTCGCGGGCGTGGAACGGACACCGACGGTCGAGAAGGTCGTCCTCACCTCCACCGTCGGCGCCGTCTTCGGCGACTACATCGATGTCCGGAGCATGGACGGCGGCGTCCTGTCGGAGAAGTACTTCAACACCACCAGCACGGTCGAGAACAACCCGTACCACTACGCGAAGACCCTCGCGGAACGCGCGGCGTGGGAGGCGGAGGCGGCCCAGGACCGCTGGCGCCTGGTGTCCGTCAACCCCGGCCTGATCCTCGGCCCGTCCCTCACCCCGGCGTCGGAGTCCGGCAGCCTGTTCCTGCTGGAGGAACTCTTCAAGGGCTACTTCTTCTACGGCGCACCCGATTTCAGCTTCACCACGGCGGACGTCCGCGAGGTCGCCGACGCGCACATCGCGGCGGCGGAGCACAGCGGCGCCAAGGGCCGCTACATCGTCGCGGCCGAGACGATGACGTCCTTCCACGACATGGCGCGCGTCATCCGCGGCCGGTATCCCCGCTCCCTCCGGCTGCCGCGCACCGCGCTCCCGCACTGGCCGGTCCGCATCCTGGGTCCGGCGTTCGGACTGACCCAGGACTACATCCGCAAACACCTCGGCATCCGGTTCCGCGTGGACAACAGCCGGAGCGTGCGGGAACTGGGGATCACCTACCGCCCCGTCGAGGAGACCCTCCTCGACCACTACGAGAGCTGGCGGCACCGGACGTGACAAGCCGCACGTCCGGGCCGCCGTTCAGGACGAGCAGGTAGGCTTCCCGGCGGGCGCCCCGGGGAAACGCAACCCGGATGATCACGCGAGACGCGGTCGCCCGGGTCACGTACACCGAAACGGGAGGATGCGGCGTTGCACGTCCAGGACTGGCTCGAGACGGTGCCCGCGGTCAGTATCTACGCGCTCGTGGCCCTGGTCATCGGAGTGGAGAGCCTGGGCATCCCGTTGCCCGGAGAGATCGTCCTGGTCTCGGCGGCGCTGCTGTCCTCGCAGCACGGCGGCATCAACCCGGTCGTCCTCGGCGTGTGCGCCAGCCTCGGCGCGATCGTCGGCGACTCCATCGGATACGCCATCGGCCGCAAGGGCGGACGTCCGCTGCTCGCCTGGCTCGGCGCGAGATTCCCCCGGCACTTCGGCGAAGCGCATGTCGCCACGGCCGAGCGTTCCTTCCAGAAGTGGGGCATGTGGGCCGTCTTCTTCGGCCGCTTCATCGCCCTGCTGCGGATCTTCGCGGGCCCGCTCGCCGGTGTGCTGCGGATGCCGTACTGGAAGTTCCTGATCGCCAACGTCCTCGGCGGTGTCATCTGGGCCGGCGGCACCACCGCGGCCGTCTACTACATCGGTGTCGTCGCCGAGTCCTGGCTGAAGCGCTTCTCGTGGCTCGGCCTGGTCGCCGCGGTGCTCATCGGTCTCGCCTCGATGCTGATCCTCCGCCGCAAGGCGAAGAAGACGGCGACCGAGCACGGCGCGGCGGAGCCGGAACCCGTCCCCGCCGCTGAGTAGAAGCCCGTCCCCGCCGCCGAGTGGAGCGGCTGCCCCGATCTACATCTACTCGTGGATCTCGCGGTGCGCCTTCGCCAGTTCCACGTAGAAGGCCCCGTTCAGCGAGAGGCCCTCGCGCTCCTCGTCGGTCAGCGGACGCTTGACCTTGGCTGGGACACCCGCGACGAGTGAGCCCGGCGGCACCCGCAGTCCCTGGGGCACCAGCGCCTGCGCGGCCACCAGCGAGCCGGCCCCGATCACGGCCCCGTTGAGCACCGTGGCACCCATGCCGATCAGACAGTCGTCCTCGACGGTCGCGCCGTGCAGTACGGCGTTGTGGCCGATCGAGACCCGCTCCCCGACGGTGATGGGGAATCCGGGGTCCACGTGGAGAGTGCAGTTGTCCTGCACATTGCTGTCGGCGCCGATGACGATCGGGCCGGCGTCGGCGCGCAGCACCGCGCCGTACCAGACACTCGCGCCCGCGTTCAGTGTGACGTCTCCGATGATCACAGAGGTGGGCGACACGAACGCCTCCTGGTCCACCTGCGGGTCCTTGCCGCCGATTCCCTTGATCAGCGCGTGCTGTGTCGTCACCGTGTCACCGTTTCGTCGTCTCGTGGTCCGGTCCTGCTGAGTACACCGGCACCGTATGCCATCGGCCCCGCGCCCCGGTGGGGCGAAGATCACAGCCGTGCGGCCGCATCGGCGCGGTCCGCCCTGAGTACCGTGAACGGGTGTCCAGGAGCAAGAACACGTTCTCATCATGGCGGCGACGCCTCGCGCAGCGCGTTGTCCACGCGGGCTGGGCCTGGGTGCGGCGCGCGGGCGCGGTCTCGGCCGAGCGCCCGGGACGGTTCCGCTTCGGCGCCATCGGAGAGAACACCAGACTGGCCTTCCCGCTCGGAACGGTCTTCGGTGAACCCTGGATCCACCTCGGCTCGTACTGCATCGTCGCCGAACAGGTCACGCTGACCGCGGGCCTGATGCCCGATCTCGACCTCGGTTCCGATCCGATCCTGCGCATCGGGGACGGTGTCGTGCTCGGCCGCGGCAGCCATGTCATCGCCGACACGACGGTCACGATCGGCAGCGACTGCTACTTCGGGCCCTACGTGTATGTGACGTCCACGAACCACTCGTACGACGATCCGCACGAGCCCATCGGCAAGCAGTGGCCGCGGATGGAGCCCGTGGAGATCGGGCCCGGCTGCTGGATCGGTACCGGTGCGGTGATCCTTCCCGGCGCGCGGATCGGACGGAACGTCGTGGTCGCCGCCGGCGCGGTGGTACGCGGTTCGGTGCCGGACCACTCCGTCGTCGCCGGGGCGCCCGCGCGGGTCGTCCGGCGCTGGGACCCGGTGGACGGCTGGCAGCCGCCGCTGCGCACACCACCGCCGGTACCGATTCCCGACGGGGTGACCCCGGAACAGTTGCTGGCGCTGTCGGAACTGGACGAGGAGACCGTCGCGCGGCTCGCGGAGCTCGACCTCGACGCACGGGACGCGGCCGAGGACGTACACGCGCAGTCGGGGGACATCCGCGCCGAGTCCTGAACCGGGGCGGACTCGGGCCTTCGGTCTGGGGTGGGTGGTCCGGCGCCGGGGTGGAGTGGGCTCGGGCCTCCGACCCTGGGTGGCAGTCCGTCGTTCGGGGTGGGCCGGATCCGTCGGCCGCGGCGGGATGGCTCTGTAGGCCGGCGCCGGTTCAGCCGGTCGCCAGCAGTACCGTGCCGACCAGCGCCAGCGCCGCTCCGGCGGCCTGCGCCGCGCGCAGCCGTTCCCTGAGGACACCGCGTGCGGCCAGGGCCGTGACCACGGGGTAGAGCGAGGCGAGGACGGCGGCGACGGTGACCGGGCCGTGCTGGGCGGCGACCGAGTACGTGCCGTTGGCGGCGACGTCCGCGAGGCCGACGAAGGCGAGCGCGGGCAGGGAGACCCAGGGGAAGCCGCCCTCGGGAAGGGCCGGCGCGCCGCGTCGGACGGAGACGGCCAGCGCCGCGCCACCGGTGACGACATTGGTCACGCGCTGCACGAACAGCGCCAGGAAGAGTCCGGTGACCGACGACGACGCCTCCGCGATCAGCACGAACACCGTGCCGAAGCCCACGGCGGCGATCAGCGTCAGGAGGATCGCCTGCCGCTGGACGGGCGCGCCGCGCAACTGGGGCCCGCCCGCGAGGACGACACCCGCCACGGCGACCGCGATGCCCGCGATCTGGAGCAGCCCCGGGCGCTCCCCGAGGAACAGGCCGACGCCGATGGGGATGGCCACGGCGAGCGAGCCGAGGGGGGAGACCACGCCCATCGGTCCGAGCGCGAGCGCCTTGTAGAAGGAGAGCAGCGCGACCGGACCCACCAGTCCCGCGGCGACCGCGAACCACAACTGCGGGCCCGCCGCGCTCCAGCCGCCGGTGACCAGCACGATCGCGCCGAGGACCAGCGCCGCGATCGACTGGGAGGCGACGACCACCGTGAGGGCGGGCGTGCGCCGGGTCAGCAGACCTCCGCCGAAGTCGGCCAGGCCCCACAGGAGGCTGGTGGCCAGGGCGAAGAGTGCTGTCACGGGGTGCCTCGCAGTACAGTTCGGTGGACGATCAGGTGCACCACACAATAGTTCATCTGATTGAACTCTGTCATCCAAAATATTGGACGGAATGTGTCGGATCTCGACCTGCTGACTCAATCCCTGGCGCGCAATGTGAAGCGCTGGCGCACCGAGCGCGGCTTCACCCTGGAAGCGCTCGCCGCTCGCGCCGGAGTCAGCCGCGGCATGCTCATCCAGATCGAGCAGGCCAGGACCAATCCCAGTCTGGGTACCGTCGTCAAGATCGGCGACGCGCTCGGCGTCAGCATCACCAGCCTGCTCGACTACGAGCAGGGGCCCAAGGTCCGGATCGTCCCCGCCGACCAGGCCGTACGGCTGTGGCACACCGAAGCGGGCAGCTACAACAGGCTCCTGGCCGGCACCGAGGCGCCCGGCCCGCTGGAGATGTGGGACTGGCGGCTCATGCCGGGTGAGGGCAGCCCGTCGGACCCGCACCCGACCGGCACCGTCGAACTCGTGCACGTCATCGCGGGCGACATGACCCTCACCGTCGACGGCGTCGAGCATCTCGTCCCCGAGGGGGCGAGCGTGTCGTTCGAGGCCAACACCCCCCACACGTACGCCAACAAGGGCGAGGTCCCGGTCGAGATGGTCATGGCCGTGTCGGTCCCGCTCGTGCACTGAGGCGCTTGTCGGGTCCGTCCCCCGGCGGGCCGGTTCCGCCGTGCGTCGAAGGCTCCCGTCGGGTGGGTCCACCGGGCTGTTAGCGTGCCGTCATGCGCGCACCCATCGGACACTTCGACCACGCCGTCCCCGCCCCCGACTGCCTGGACGAACTCAGCCGTCCCGTCGCCGACGCCCTGCGCGACTGGCGTGGCGGGACCCCCGCCGAGCGGATCGTCTACGTCGACACGAACCCCGAGTGGGCCGACACCGCCACCTTCGTCGAGCACTACGGCAAGGAACTGCTCGATCAGTCGGCCAACTGCGTGGTCGTCGCGGGCAGGCGCGGCGGCGAGACCACGCTCGCCGCGTGCCTCGTCCTGTCCACCACGCGCGTCGACGTCAACGGCGCCGTGCGACGTCAACTGGGCGCCCGGAAAGCCTCGTTCGCCCCGATGGACACCGCGACCGGCGAGAGCGGCATGGAGTACGGCGGCATCACACCCGTCGGACTTCCGGACGACTGGCCGGTGTTGGTGGACTCGGCCGTCGTCGAGCTGCCGTACGTACTCGTGGGCAGTGGCCGTCGGCGCGGCAAACTCCTCGTACCGGGCAAGGCGTTCGCGGAACTGCCGAACGCGGTGGTGCTGGAGGGCCTGGGCGTCGCCTGACGGTTCACGCCGGGTCGTGAACCGTCCGTCCTCGACGGGATGTGTTTGCGTCGACGGGCCGTCGTCCCCTGGGGACACGTCGGTGCCGGGTGCCGGGGCAGTTCACGCGACGGCGTGATGTGCGAGCGTCCGATGCGGATCCGCCTCGCCGGGTGCCGGTGCCGGATCTGCGTGGACCAGGGCGGCCGTCAGCTTCGGGACGGCGTGCAGCAGTGCGTGTTCGGCGTCCACGGCGATGTCGTGGGCCCGGCGCACGGTCGCCTCGCCGTCCACCACGACCGCCACCTCCGCGCGCAGTCGGTGCCCGATCCAGCGCAGCCGCAGTTCGCCCACGTCGCGAACCCCCGCGACCTCCCGCAGCGCCTGTTCCGCGCGGTCCACCAACTCCGGCTCCACGGCGTCCATCACGCGTCGGAAGACCTCCCGGGCGGCGTCGCGCAGCACCAGCAGGATCGCGGCGGTGATCGCCAACCCCACCAGTGGATCGGCGAGTTGCCATCCGAGGGCCGCGCCGCCCGCGCCCACCAGCACCGCGAGTGAGGTGAATCCGTCGGTACGGGCGTGGAGTCCGTCCGCGACGAGTGCGGCGGAGCCGATCTCACGCCCGACGCGGATGCGGTGCCTGGCGACCCACTCGTTGCCGGCGAAGCCGATGAGCGCGGCGACGGCGACCACGGGGAGGTGCCGCACAGGCTGCGGATCGAGCAGCCGGCCGACCGCCGCCCAGGCCGCGAAGGCGGCGGACGCGGCGATCGTCAGCACGATCACGATGCCCGCCAGGTCCTCCGCCCGCCCGTAGCCGTAGGTGAAACGCCGTGTCGCCGCGCGGCGGCCCAGCACGAAGGCGACCCCGAGCGGCAGGGCCGTCAGCGCGTCGGCCGCGTTGTGCACGGTGTCGCCGAGCAGCGCGACCGACCCCGACAGCGCGACAACGGCCGCCTGGGCCAGCGCTGTTGTGCCGAGGACGGCGAGGGAGACCCATAGCGCGCGCATGCCCCGGGCCGACGATTCCAGCGCCGGGTCCAGCTTGTCGGCCGTCTCGTGGGAGTGGGGGGTGAGGAGATGGCGCAGCCGGCTCCCGAGGCCGCGCGGGTGACTGTGGCCCCGCGAACGCGTGTGGGGGTGCGGGTGCGGCCGACCGGGGGAGTGCGCGTGAGCGTGCGCCTGGCCGTGGCCGGCCCCGTGCCCTTGACCGTGTCCGTGGTCGTGCCGGTGGCCCGGCCCGTTCGCGTCTTGGTGACCATGGCCCGGTTCGCCGGCGCCCCCGTGACCGTGGGTCTGCCTGGGCGGCCGCCCGTCCTCGTGATGGTGGCCCCGCCTGTCGGCGTCCTCGTGACCGCGGTTGCCGTTCTCGTCCCCGTGGTGATGCCCGTGGTCGTGCCGGTCGTTCACGTTCGTCCCCTTCCGTGCGCGGGAGTGGACGCGCGGTGTCCACGACGCCATTATGTGCGTATGAGCGCACGCATGCACCTATCACCTGCGCAGGATGCGCACCCGCGCACCCCCGGCGAGGAACAGTTCGCGCTCGCCGCGGAACTCCTCGCCCTCCTCGGTGATCGCACCCGCCTCGCGCTGCTGCACGCGCTGACCGGCGGCGAGGCCGATGTCACGACGCTGACCGAGGCGTGCGGGGCGGCCCGTCCGGCCGTCAGCCAGCACCTGGCCCGGCTCCGTCTCGCCGGGCTCGTGAACACGAGGAAGGAAGGGCGCCGGGTGGTCTACTCGCTGGGGGACGGGCATCTGCGCCGGGTGGTCGACGAGGCGCTGAGCCTGGCCGACCACCGGCTCTCCGACCGCCCGCCGCACGACTGAGGCGACCGCGCGGGGGCTCGGGCGCGCGCCGTAGCCGACGTACGGGCGAACGCGCACACCTGGGCCGACGTGCGGCCGAGTCCGCGTAGGACGGTCGCCGTCAACGCGTCGCGTGGCCGCCGGTGGACGCCATGTCGTCCTCGCCCTCCTCCAGCAGGTTCGCCGCCGCGCCCACGATGCTCGGGTCGGGGCTCTCGACGACCTCCTCGTCCTTGTCGGCGTAGGCGAAGCGGGCCAGGACGCTGCGCATGGCCTCGACGCGGGCCCGCTTCTTGTCGTTGCTCTTCACCACGGTCCACGGAGCCTGCGCGGTGTCCGTCTCGCGGAACATGGCGACCTTGGCCGCCGTGTAGTCGTCCCAGAGGTCCAGCGAGGCCAGGTCCATGGGGCTCAGTTTCCACTGCCGTACCGGGTCGACCTGACGGATCGTGAAGCGGGTGCGCTGCTCACTCTGGGAGACCGAGAACCAGAACTTGATCAGGTCCACGCCGTCGTCGACGAGCATCCGCTCGAAGGCGGGCGCCTGCCGCATGAAGCGCCGGTACTCGTCGTCGGTGCAGAAGCCCATCACGCGCTCCACACCCGCCCGGTTGTACCAGGACCGGTCGAACATCACGATCTCGCCCGCGGTCGGCAGATGCTCCACGTACCGTTGGAAGTACCACTGCCCGCGCTCCCGCTCGGTCGGTTTCACCAGCGCCACCACGCGCGCCCCGCGCGGGTTGAGATGCTCGGTGAAGCGCTTGATCGTGCCGCCCTTGCCGGCCGCGTCGCGCCCCTCGAAGACGATGACGAGCCGTCGGCCGGTCGCCTTGATCCAGCTCTGCAGCTTCAGCAGCTCGATCTGCTGGAGCCGCTTGTGCCACTCGTACTCCTTGCGCTCCATGCGCTGCTCGTACGGGTAGTTCTCCCGCCAGGTGTCCACCGGGCTGCCGTCCGGCCGGATCAGTACGGGGTCGTCGTGGTCGGTGTAGTCCACCCGCATGCCTGCCAGCAGTTCCGTCATCCCGCCCTCCTTTTCCCGTGCTCCGATTGTCCGTCGATCGGCCTGTTCCCGCCGTGTCAGTGGAACTGCGGCACGATCAGACAGAGGCCGTACGCCACCACGGCCGCGCAGCCGAGGAAGCAGAGCGTGGCCTGGGCGAACCCCAGGGTGTCGCCGCCGCTGCCGTCGTCCCGCGCGGCCTCGACGCGGGCGAGGCCCAGCACACCGAGGGCGAAGACGACGACCGCGGCCACGGTGACTCCGACGCTCACCGCGGCGACCTCGCCGAGTGCGGTCCAGTCGAGATGCATCTGCGGAACTCTCCTTGGCTCAGGCGGCCGTGCCGACGCCGGCCGGCGCCGCGGTACGG
Organism: Streptomyces sp. NPDC042002; assembly: GCF_055588305.1. Lineage (NCBI taxonomy): Bacteria > Bacillati > Actinomycetota > Actinomycetes > Kitasatosporales > Streptomycetaceae > Streptomyces > Streptomyces sp. NPDC042002. Next base: position 80,977 of record NZ_JBVJCT010000033.1, read on the forward strand.
ACGGTGACCTCGTGGTGGTCGTTGACGTTCGAGGCGTGCACCGGGTCGCGGCGCGAGGCCGCGACGATGACCGAGGCGACGGCCACCGCGACGAGCGCGATCACGACAGTGCCGAAGGTCCCGCCGTGCTTCACGACGCTCGCCGACACCCCGCCGACCAGCGCGGCGGCCGGCAGCGTGACCAGCCAGGCGACCGCCATACGGCCCGCGGTTCCCCAGCGCACCTCGGCCAGTTTCCTGCCCAGTCCGGCGCCGAGGATGCCACCCGAGCAGACCTGCGTGGTGGAGAGCGCGAACCCGAGGTGGGCCGAGGTGAGGATCACCGCCGTGGAGGCCGCCTCGGCCGCGAAGCCCTGTGGTGACCGGATGTCGGTCAGCCCCTTGCCCATGGTCCGGATGATCCGCCAGCCGCCCAGGTAGGTGCCGAGCCCGATGGCGAGCCCCGCCGACGCGATGACCCACACCGGCGGACCGGCGTCATGGCCGAGCGCGCCCGCCGAGATCAGCGTCAGCGTGATGACGCCCATCGTCTTCTGCGCGTCGTTCGTGCCGTGCGCCAGCGACACCAGGGAGGCCGAGGCGATCTGCCCGAGCCGGAAGCCCCTGGTCACCGACTTCTCCCGGGCGCGGGCGGTGATCCGGTACGCGAGGTAGGTGGCCAGCAGCGCGGCGACACCCGCCACGACCGGCGAGGCCACCGCCGGGATCAGGATCTTCTCGGCCACCTTGTCGAAGTGCACGCCCTGCTCACCCGCGCCGACCCACACCGCGCCGATGAGTCCGCCGAACAGGGCGTGCGAGGAACTGGAGGGAAGCCCGAGCAGCCAGGTCAGCAGGTTCCACAGGATCGCCCCGACCAGGCCGGCGAAGATCATGCCCGGAGTGACGAGCGTGTCGTCGACGATCCCGCCGGAGATCGTCTTGGCGACCTCGGTGGACAGGAACGCGCCGCCCACGTTCAGGACACCGCTGATGACGACCGCTGTTCGCGGTTTGAGGGCCCCGGTCGCGATGGACGTGGCCATCGCGTTCGCCGTGTCGTGGAATCCGTTGGTGAAATCGAAGGCCAGAGCCGTGACGATGACGACCGCCACGAGGAACGTGATGTGGTCCATCTCCCGATGGAAGCAATCGGAGGCGTACGGCGGGAGAACTGGAGACGAAGGCGACGCGTGCCCGAGTCGAGCTGAACGCATGTTTGCGGCGTACCGGACAATCTCCTTACTCAGTAAGCGACTTGATGATCCGTCAAATCGCTTGCCCGCGCGGTGCCGTGCGGATGACGATGGCGTGCGTGCCGATCCTCGCCGCTCCCGACGGAACCCGACTCGCCCATCACGCAAGGGGCGAGGGCGAACCGCTGCTCTGCCTGCCCGGCGGACCGATGCGCGCCTCCGCCTACCTCGGAGACCTCGGCGGACTGACGCGGCACCGCCGGCTGTGCGTGCTCGATCTGCGGGGCACCGGGGACTCGGCAGTCCCGGCCGACCCGGCGACGTACCGCTGTGACCGGCAGGTCGACGACGTCGAGGCGTTCCGCGCGCACCTCGGACTCGACCGGGTCGATCTCCTCGCCCACTCGGCGGGCGGCGACCTCGCGCTTCTCTACGCCGTCCGCCACCCGCGGCGGGTCCGCACCCTCACCCTGGTCACCGGACGGGCACGGGCCCTCGGCGTCGACTTCACCGCGGAGCACCGTGCGGAGGGTGCGGCGCGGCGCACGGCGGAACCGTGGTTCGAGAGCGCGCACGAGGCGTACGGGCGGATCTGGGCCGGCACCGCGTCCGACGCCGACCTGGACGCGGCCATCCCGTTCTTCTACGGCCGTTGGGACGAGGCGGCGATGGAGCATGCCGCGACCGACGTGGAGCAGACCAACGAGGAGGCCGCCGATCGCTACGCGGCCCCCGGTGCCTTCCGGCCCGCCGAGGCCCGCGCGGTCGCGGCCGCCTGGGACACGCGCGTGCTGCTCGTCGCGGGCGAGCTGGACAGCGGTCCGCTGCCCCGCGTCGCCGCCGCTGTCGCGGACCTGTTCCCCCGGGCCGAACTCACCGTCCTGCCGGGCGCCGGCCACTTCCCGTGGCTCGACGCCCCCGAGGCCTTCCGGGAGACCGTCGCGGGCTTCCTCGACCGGGCGGACGAGGGGGAGGATGCCCCGTAGGACGGTCGGGAAGACGATTGGCGGGCGATGGGGAGGCTGACCGGCGGGACGACGGGGAGGGCGACCGGCGGAACGGCCGGGAAGAGGATGGGCGGGACCGGCCCAGGGCTTGAAGGTTCGGGCCGATCGCTGGTGTTCCGCCGACGCTCAGTTCAGTCTCAGGTCGATCCATTCAGCGGTCTCGCCCGGCAGGGTGTAGCGCTCGATCTCCGCGAAACCGTGCCGCCGGGCGAAGCGCAGTCCGTCCTCGTTGGCCGCGAGGACGACCGTCCCGATCGCCTCGGCGCCCAACGCGTGGGCCTGCTCCAGACCACGCGCGTACAGTTCCTCGCCGAAGCCCTGCCCGCGGTGCTCGGCGAGCACGCGTGCGATCACGGTCGCCGTCGCGCTGCCGCCGGTGGGCGGACGTACGGTCGTGCAGCCCACCAGGACGTCGTCGGCGTAGGCGACCTCCAGCCGGTTGCGCCGGACGCGCTCGCGCACGTCGTCGAGCGACATGGCCGCGGGCGGGACGATCACGTTGTGGACGTGCTGCCAGTCCGCGAGGCGGGCCTCGTCGTTCGGCGCTTCGAAGCGAAGGATGGACACCGGAGCAGGAAACCCGCACGGGCCGCCCGGCGTCAACAGGCTTTGCCGGGGCACCTCTTGGGCTGGGCGCCTCTTGGTCCGGCAGCCAGGCCGGGCGGCTGAGCCGGTTGGTTGAGCCGGTTGGTTGGGCCGGTCGGTCGGCGGGCCGCTCAGGCCTGTCGCGTCAGCCGAGCCGCGGGATCTCGATGGCCGGGCAGCGGTCCATCACCATGTCGAGCCCGGCGGCGCGCGTCCGCTCGTACGCGGCCCCGTCGATGACGTCGAGCTGGAACCAGACGGCCTTGGCACCGATGGCGACGGCTTCGTCCGCGACCTGACCGGCGAGGTCGCTGTTGACGAAGACGTCGACGACATCGACGTCGAAGGGGATGTCCGCGAGGGACGCGTACCCCCGCTCGCCGTGGACCGTCTCGGCCTTCGGGTGCACGGGCACGATCCGCTTGCCGTAGCGCTGGAGGACGTCGGCGACGCCGTGGGCCGCGCGCCGCTGGTTCGACGAGAGTCCGACGATCGCCCAGGTGTCACCCCGCGCGGTGAGGATCTTGCGGATCGTCTCTGAGTCGCCGTACACGCTCGGCCTCCAGGGGAATCAGTCAGCGTCTGTCGTGGGCGACAACAGCGGGCGGAGCGCGGTGATTCCTCTCGGCCGCCGTCGACTCGGCCACCGTCGACGACGAAGGCCGGTGGTCACTGGCCGAGTGCCTGTTCCGCCGCGCGGTCGGGCGCGTCGCCAGGGGAGGTGTTCGCCGTGGTGCCGTGCTTCCCGTGTGCTTGCAGGTGGTCGAGCAGCAGACGGTTCAGCGTCTCGGGAGCCTCCTCGGGGATCCAGTGGCTGAGGCCTGGGAGGATCTCGAAGCGGTACGGCCCCTTGACCCACCGCGCGGTGTCGTGTGCGGGAGCCGCGCCGAACGCGGTGTCCTCCGTGCTCCAGACGTACAGCGTGGGCACCTCGATGACACCGATCGCGCCGTCCGGGCGGCCGGACCGGTACCAGTTCAGTGCGGCGGTGAGGGCGCCCGGCCGGGACAGGTGCCGGACGTAGGCGTCGGCACTGGCCTGTGGGACCTTTCCCGCGTAGAGCGTGCGCAGCAGCTCGGCATCGTCGGCCAGCATGCGATCCTCGGTCGCGGGCGTCTCGCGCCAGTCGCGCATGTAGTGGGATCGCGCGCGCTGGTCCTCGTCGGTGCGCAGAGCGTCGGCGAGAGCGCCGGGGTGCGGGGTCGAGACGACCGTCAGGGTGCGCAGCCGGCCGGGATGGGCGGCTGCCGTCCACCAGGCCACCGCGCCGCCCCAGTCATGACCGACCAGGTCGAACGTCGGCCAGCCCAGTTCCTCCGTGATCGCGACGACGTCGTCGACCAGGACGCTGATGCGATAGTCCTCGGGGCGCTCCGGGCGGACCCCGGGGGAGTAGCCGCGCTGGTCGGGCGCCACCACGCGACAGCCCTGGGCGGCCAGCGCCGTGATCTGCCGTTGCCACGCCAGCCCTGTCTGGGGGAAACCGTGCAGCAGCAGGACCGGGCGGCCCTCGGGCGGACCTGCCGCGACGGCGTCGAACACGCCCGCGGCGGTGGAGATGCTCAGCTCGATCACGACCCACTCCCTCAAACCGACTGGTCGGTCAGCCTTCAGGCAGCGGAAGCGGATTGTCAAGGTCGTGCTCTCCGCATGCCCTCGGCGAGCCCGGGAGCGTTGTAGGCCAGCTCCCGGTACAGCGAGGCGAGACCGGTCGCCGACAGGTCGGAGAAACCGGTCGCCGACAGGTCGGAGAAATCGGCGGAGGCGCGGGGCGGTGTTCGGACGTGTGGTGCCGTTGGCGGGGCAACAGTGCCCCCGCCGTGCCCACCACGCCCGCCGCCACGGCGGCGCCCGAGGCGAGCAGAAGACGACGACGGCCGATGACGGACGTGGGTTCGGTCCCGGTCATGGGGCGGCCCTCCGGTGCCTCCGAGTGACTCACTGAGCGGAACCACTCATTCAGGCCTCGGTGGCCCGGTGTGCGGCGCGACCGTGAACGCCGCGTGATGGCTTGCGGAAGCCGGTGGGCCCCGGTGCGCGGCGCCGGGTGCTCATCCGCCGGGCTGGTGCGCCCAGAGACTCCGAAAGGCACGAAAGGCATCCCGAGGCGCGGGCACATGTCCGGAACGGCCCCCACCTCCCCACACCCGGCCGCACGTCCGCCTAGGCTCACCTCGTGCTCCGTATCCTCGACGCCCGCACGGGCGAACCCATCGACGCAGCCCTCGCCCGCCGCGGTCTGGTCCGCGTCCACGCGCACCTGCCCGGGTTCGATCTCACGGGTCTGCGGGTGCTCCTGGTCGCAGATGTCCTGGTACGCGCCCTGGAGATCGGCGGCAACCCCGTCTGGGCGACGCTGACTTCGGCACCCGAAGGGGCAGCCGCGGGGGACGGGGGAGATCCCGCGGACCCGTCCGACCCATCGGATCCGGCAGGCCCTTGGGGCGAGGCGGGGCTTCGGGCGCGCGCCGCCGAACTGGGAATCCGGCCGTTCGAGGATCATCGCGACACGGAGCCGGGACCGGCGGCGACGCGGACCGTCGACGTCCTCGCTCCGGGGACCGCGGGGACGGACGGGCCGCGCGTCGAGGTGGCCCCCGTCGACACCGGGAGCGGTCCCGCGCCCGTTCCCGGGGATCCCGCCACGCTGCGTCTGGCGCTGCTCGCGCGGCGCCGGGACCTGCCCTTGCGCCTCGACGCGGACGCCCTGGCGGAGGCCGGAAGCACGCTCAAGCGCTGGCGCGCCGCCGTCGCGGGATGGGCCACCCGTCCCTCCAAGCCGGTGCCCGAAGACGTACGCCTGAGGCTGCGCGCCGCCTGGGAGGACGATCTGGACGTCCTCGCCGTGCTCGATGTGCTGCGGTGGGTCGAGACGTCGGATGTCGCGGAGGGCGCCCGCTTCGAGACGTACGCCTACGCCGACCGGCTGCTCGGCCTCGAACTCACCCGCGAGATCGGGGCGTCGCTGTGAACGCGCGTGCCGCCGTGGGCCCGAGGCGAAGACTGGTCGTCCTGCGGCACGCCAAGTCCGCCTGGCCCGACGGAGTGCCCGACCACGAACGGCCGCTCGCGACGCGCGGCCGTCGAGACGCCCCCGCCGCCGGACGCGCCATGGCGGGAGCCGACCTGCTGCCGGACCTCGCGCTGTGCTCGACCGCCGTACGCGCCCGGGAGACCTGGGAGTTGGCGGCCGAACAGTGGGGCACTCCGCCGCCCGTACGGTTCGATGAGCGGCTGTACGGGGCGGACGTAACGGAGTTGCTGGAAGCCGTGCGCGAAGTCCCGGAACATGTACGGACCTTGCTGCTGGTCGGGCACAATCCGGGCCTTGAGGAGCTGGTCCTCGAACTGGCGGGGGACGACTTCGACGACACGCTGGACCAGGTCCGGACGAAGTTCCCGACCTCGGCCGTCGCGGTCCTCGTCTGGCACGGCAGTGCCTGGCACGAACTCGCGCCCGGCGAAGCGCTGTTGACGGACGTCGTGGTGCCGAGAGGCAAGAAGGAGTGAGTCTCGGCCTACGTGTGAATCTCGGCCGACGTACGTCCGGGGCCGACGGTCCGGGCCGGCTCCGGCAACCCGGAGCACCACGCGGGTGACAGCGCGCTCGCGCCGCCACGAAGGGCGCGGGTGCGCGCCGGCGGCCGTGCAGGGAGACGGCGTGACCCGCGCGCGCCGCTCGCGAAGCGGATCCCACGCCGCCTGCCACTGCCGCCCGCTGTTCGCCTTCGGCCACGCGCGCGTGCAGCGCACACGAACTTGGTCGAGCGGCCCCGGTCCGCGTGCCCGTCGGGCACGCGCGCGTGCGGTGCCTGATCGTGGGCTCGGGCGTCGTCCGGGGCCTGGCCCGTCGGGCACATGCGTGTGCAGCGCATACGCTGGCGGGATGCAGGACGAGTACCGCACAGTGGCCCGCGCGGGTGTGCACGAGACCGAGATCAACCGCTCCCGGTTCCTGTGCGCCCTCGCCCCGGCCGCGACCGAGCGGGAGGCCCAGGACTTCATCGCCGCCGTCAGGAAGGACCACGCGGACGCCACGCACAACTGCTCCGCCTACGTCATCGGCGCCGACGCCGCCGTGCAGAGGGCGAGCGACGACGGTGAACCCGGCGGCACCGCGGGCGTCCCCATGCTCCAGATGCTGCTGCGCCGCGACATGCGGTACGTCGTCGCCGTCGTGACCCGCTACTACGGCGGGGTCAAGCTGGGCGCCGGCGGACTGATCAGGGCGTACGGCGGCTCGGTGGGCGAGGCGCTGGACGCGCTCGGCACGATCACCCGCCGCCGGTTCCGGCTCGCCACGGTGACCGTCGACCACCAGCGGGCCGGCAAGGTGCAGAACGATCTGCGGTCCACCGGTCGCGAGGTACGTGATGTGCGTTACGGCGAGGCGGTGACCATCGAGATCGGGCTGCCGGACGCCGATGTGGCGGCCTTCCGGGCATGGTTGGCCGACGCGACCGCGGGGACGGCCGGCTTCGAGCTGGGCGGAGAGGCCTACGGGGACGCGTGACGATCCGGGCAATAGCGGATTGATTGACGCATTCCGCTGAGGGTCATGGCGGGCCGATACGGGAGTAACCGCCCGTGATGTCAGACCCGGCCGTTACCCTTCGGGGATCATGAGGCTCCTGCACACTTCCGACTGGCACCTGGGCCGGGCGTTCCACCGGGTGAGCATGCTCGGCGCCCAGTCCGACTTCGTCGGCCATCTCGTCACGACCGCCCGCGAGCGCGAGGTGGACGCGGTGGTCGTCTCGGGAGACGTGTACGACAGGGCCGTTCCGCCGCTGGCCGCGGTCCAGCTCTTCGACGACGTCCTGCACCGGCTGGCCGACCTCGGCGTGCCCACCGTGATGATCTCCGGGAACCACGACTCGGCGCGCCGGCTCGGCGTCGGCGCCGGACTCATCGGGCGCGCGGGCGTCCATCTGCGGACCGACCCCGCGGCGTGCGGCACCCCCGTGGTGCTGGCCGACGCGCACGGCGACGTCGCCTTCTACGGGCTGCCCTATCTCGAACCCGCCCTGGTGAAGGACGAGTTCGGGGTGGAGAAGGCGGGCCACGAAGCCGTGCTGGCCGCCGCGATGGACCGGGTCCGTGCCGACCTCACCGCCCGCGCCCCGGGCACCCGCTCCGTCGTCCTCGCCCATGCCTTCGTCACCGGCGGCGAGGTGAGCGACAGCGAGCGGGACATCACCGTCGGCGGCGTCGCCTCCGTGTCCGCCGGAGTTTTCGACGGTGTCGACTACACCGCCCTCGGCCACCTGCACGGCAGCCAGATCATCGCCGAGCGCGTCCGCTACTCGGGCTCCCCGCTGCCGTACTCCTTCTCGGAGGCCGGCCACCGCAAGAGCATGTGGCTGGTGGATCTCGGACCCGACGGCGCCCTGGCCGCGGAGCGGATCGACTGCCCCGTGCCCCGCCCGCTCGCCCGCCTCCGCGGACACCTGGAAGACCTGCTCGCCGACCCGGAGCTGGGCCGCCACACAGGCTCCTGGGTCGAGGCGACCCTCACCGACCCGGTGCGGCCCGCCGACCCCATGGCACGGCTCGCCGAGCGCTTCCCGCACACGCTGAGCCTCGTCTTCGACCCCGAACACTCTCCGCGGGCCCCGGACGTCTCGTACGCCCGCCGGCTCGCGGGCCGCAGCGAGGAGCAGATCGCCGAGGACTTCGTGGCCCATGTGCGCGGCGCGGGCCCCGACGCCCACGAACAGGCCGTGCTCCGGGACGCGTTCGACGCCGTCCGCGCCGACGAGGCCGTACGGGAGACCGCCCGGTGACATCACGACCGCCGCACCCCCAGCGGACCGCCCGCCCGGAGACCGAGGGAGACCGATGAGGCTGCACCGCCTGGACATCACCGCCTTCGGCCCGTTCGGCGGCGCCCAGCAGGTCGACTTCGACGAGCTGTCCGCCGCCGGGTTGTTCCTGCTGCACGGACCGACCGGCGCGGGCAAGACCTCCGTCCTCGACGCCGTCTGCTACGCGCTGTACGGAGCGGTTCCCGGCGCCCGGCAGAGCGGTCAGGGCCTCGGCCTGCGCAGCGACCACGCGGCACCCGCCACCCGTACCGAGATCCGCCTCGAACTCACCGTCTCCGGACGCCGGTTGGAAGTCACCCGGCAGCCGCCGTGGGAGCGAGCCAAGAAGCGCGGCACGGGCACCACGACAGAGAAGGCGCAGAGCTGGCTGCGCGAGTACGACTCCGCGGCCGGCTCCTGGAAGGACCTCAGCCGCTCCCACCAGGAGATCGGCGAGGAGATCACCCAACTGCTCGGCATGAGCCGTGAGCAGTTCTGCCAGGTCGTGCTGCTGCCCCAGGGAGACTTCGCGCGCTTCCTGCGGGCCGACGCCGAGGCCCGCGGCAAGCTGCTCGGCCGGCTCTTCGACACCCACCGCTTCGCCGAGGTCGAAAAGCGCCTCGCCGAGCGGCGGCGCGCCGCCGAGGCCGAAGTGCGCGCCGGTGACGCCGCGTTGCTGGCCGACGCGCACCGGATGCACCAGGAGGCCGGGCCCACCGTCGAGGAGCCGCTGCCCGACCTCACGCCCGGCGATCCAGGGCTCGCCGAGTCCGTGCTCTCCTGGGCCGCGGTGGCCCGCAGTGCCGCCCGCGAGGGGCTGACCATCGCTCACTGCGCGCGCGGGGCCGCCGAATCGGCGCAGGCCGCGGCCGACCGCGTGCTCGACGACGTACGCGAAGTGGACCGGTTGCAGCGCCGGTTCACCGAGGCGCAGGAGCGCGCCGCGCGGCTGGAGGAGCGCGCCGACGCCCACCGGGACGACCGGACGCGGATGGAGCGAGCCCGTAAGGCCGAGGCGGTGGCCCCCGCCCTCGACCTGCGCGATTCCGTCGAGGCGGAGCACCGGCGAGCCGCCGCCGAGGAGACGCACGCGCGTGCCGCCCTGCCGGAGGCTTTCGCGGAAGCCGGAGCGCCCGGTCTCGCGGCCGCCGCACGCAAGGCCGCCGAGGAACTGGGCGGCCTGGAGTCGGCTCGCCGGGCGGAGCGGCGCCTCGGCGAACTCGGCACGGAGCGCGCCTCCTTGGACCGCCAGGAGCGTGCCGACGAGGACGTCCTCCAGGACGCCGAGAACTGGCTGGCCGGCTGGGAGGACACCCGGGCGGGCGTCGAGGCGCGGATCGACTCGGCGCAGGAGGCCGCGGCGCGTGCCGAGCAGCTCGCCGTCCAGCGCGAGCCGGCCTTCAAGCGGCTCGCGGCGGCCCGTCTGCGCGACGAGCTGGCCCAGGACACCGAGAGCGCCCATGAACGGAGCCTCGCCGCGCGCGAGCACGCGACGGAGGCGCACGCCCGCTGGCTCGACCTGAAGGAGAGGCGCCTCCAGGGCATCGCCGCCGAACTCGCCGCCGGGCTGGTGGACGGCGAGTCCTGCGCCGTGTGCGGCGCCACCGAACACCCCGCGCCCGCCCGGAAGATCGCCGGTCACGTCGACCGCGAGACGGAGGAGCGGGCCCTCACCGCCTACCAGCGCGCCGCCGAGGAGCGAGCCGAGGCCGAGCGCCGGCTCGGCGTCGTACGCGAGGCGCTGGCCGCCGCGACCGCCGAGGCGAGTGACACACCGACCGGACAACTCGCGGAACAAGCCGAGGAGTTGGAGCGGCTGCACGCCGAAGCCCGCGCCGTGGCCTCCGGGCTGCACGCCGCGCGCGAGGCCCGTGAGCAGGCGCAGAGGGAACACGAGCGGCGGCTGACCGCCCAGCAGGAGGCCGCCCGCAGGGTCGCCTCGCGGGCCTCGCTCCGGGACTCCCTCGATCGTGAAACGGCCTCGCTGCAAGGGGAGTTGGAGCAGGCGCGGGGCACCGCCGGGAGCGTGTCCGAGCGGGCCGCGCAGCTGGAGCGGCAGGCAGCGCTGCTCACCGAGGCCGCGGACCGCGTGCGCACGGCCGAGGACATCGCGCGGCGCCTCAAGGAGGCCGACGCGCGCCTCGCCGACGCGGCCTTCCGTGCCGGGTTCGAGACCCCGCAGGCCGCGGCCGCCGCGCTCCTCGACGAGGTGGCCCACCGGGATCTCCAACGACGGCTCGACGCCTGGCAGTCGGAGGAGTCCGCGGTGCGCGCCGTACTCGCCGAGGCCGACACCACGGCCGCGGCGCGGCGCCCGCCCGCCGATCCGCGGGCCGCCGAGCGGACGGCCGAGTCCGCCGCCCGGCGTCTGCGGGACACCGCGTCGGCGCAGGACGCGGCGGCCCGGCGCTGCACGGAACTGGACGCCCTTTCCACCCGGGCGACGAGAGGAGTCCACCGGCTCGCCCCGCTGCGTGAGGAGTACGACCGCGTGGCCCGGCTCGCCGGTCTGGCGGCCGGCACGTCGGCGGACAACGAACGCAAGATGCGCCTGGAGTCGTACGTCCTCGCCGCCCGTCTGGAGCAGGTCGCCGCCGCCGCGACCGTGCGCCTCCAGCGGATGTCCTCGGGGCGCTACACCCTGGTGCACTCCGACGGCCGGGCGGGCCGGGGGCGCAGCGGGCTCGGACTGCACGTCGTGGACGCCTGGACCGGACGGGAGCGTGACACGGCGACGCTCTCCGGGGGCGAGACCTTCTTCGCCTCGCTCGCCCTGGCCCTCGGCCTCGCGGACGTCGTCACCGACGAGGCCGGCGGGGTACGGCTCGACACGCTCTTCATCGACGAGGGCTTCGGCAGTCTCGACGACCAGACCCTCGACGAGGTGCTCGACGTCCTCGACTCGCTGCGGGAACGCGACCGCAGCGTGGGCATCGTCAGCCACGTCGCCGACCTGCGCCGCCGCATCCACGCTCAGCTGGAGGTCGTGAAGGGGAGAACGGGGTCGGTCGTACGACAGCGGGGCGCGGAGGCCTGAGCAGGGCGCCCAGGTGCCAGGGCGCCTGGGTGTTCGCGCGCCCCGGGTGCCTGGCTGCCGGCTGTCCGAACCCGGACGGCCGGCTCCGGGGAGGTCTCCCGGAGCGGGTCCCGGTGGCTGCCTCAGTGGCCCAGGGGGCGGCGCGGCAGCGGTGAGGAGTAGACGACGCTCGTCGTCACCGAGCCCAGCGTGCCGATCTTGCCGGACACCGTCTCCAGGTGGCCCATCGAACGTGCCGCGACCTTGATGACGAAGCAGTCGTCGCCCGTGACGTGGTGTGCCTCCAGGATCTCGGGCGTGACCTCGACGAGGTCGTGGAACGGCTTGTAGTTGCCGTTCGGATACCTGAGCCGGACGAACGCCAGGATCGGCAGCCCCAGGCTCTCGGGGTCGACGACAGCCGCGTACCCCTGTATGACGCCCGCCTCCTCCAGGCGGCGCACCCGTTCGGTGACCGCGCTCGCGGACATCGAGACGGCCCGAGCCAGCTCGGCGAAGCTGGACCGGCCATCGCGCTGGAGGACGTCGAGGATGCGCCAGTCGGTGGCGTCCGGGGAATACGTGGTCATCCGCGATGAATACCAGGAGAATCCCCGGCCGATCAAGAGGGCTGCCGTGGATCGTCACTTCAGAACGGAGATCGGCGGGCATAGATTTCTGGTCAGGAGGTCCCGCGAGGTGCGGTGCGGAAGAGGCACCGGGGTGGCAAGGGCGGCATCCGCCCGCGGGCTACGGAACAAGGAAAGGCCAGGCCATGACTGCGACTGCCGAGGGCATCACGACCGGCACGGTGACCGCTCCCACGTCGACCACGACCATCGCCGGGGCGGTCCCGGCGACCGGTTTCTCGGTCGGTTCCGTCGCGGCGGTGAACCCCGTTCTGCGGGTGCCGCCGGCGTCTCCGGCCGTGGCCGCCGCCTTCTTCGGCGCGAGCCTCGCGTTCCACGCGGACGTGTCCGACGTGGCAGCCGCCCTCGCCGCCGACGGCGACCCCGGGTTCGTCGTGCTCGACTCCCGTTCCACCGCCTCGTGGGACCAGGGCCACATCCCCGGCGCGGTCCACCTGCCCACCGCGCTCATCCCCGAACAGGCCGAGCGACTTCTCGACAAGTCGGTGCCGGTCGTGGCCTATTGCTGGGGGCCCGGATGCAACGGCGCGACCCGCGCGGCTCTCGCCCTCGCCGAACTCGGCTTCCAGGTCAAGGAGATGCTCGGCGGATTCGAGTACTGGGCGCGCGAGGGCTTCGAGTTCGAGACCTGGGAAGGGCGTCAGCACCCCGTCGCGGACCCGCTGACGGCGCCCGTGGACGCGGAGGACTGCGGCTGCTGACTCCGAGGAACGGGGATCGCGCCGACGGCTTCGGCACCAGCTGTGCGCGCCGATGTCGGCCCCGGCTCCCGGGGATGCCTGCCGTACGGGGGCGGACGGGTGCCGTGTAACTTCTGCGCATGCCAAGATACGCGGACCCTGGTGCGGTCCAGTGGGTGGAGTCGGGCGGCGGGCCGCTCATAGCGATTCCGGAAACGGTGCTCCCGTTCTGGGCGGGGGCCGACGGCGACGACATGTCCTGCGACTACGACCGGGCCTGTGACGTCGACGGGTTCATCGGGCTGCTGCCCGTGGGCGACACCTGGGCCCTGGTCCTCGGCGACGATCCCGCCTCGACCACCTACCTCCCCGAGCACGGCACCTTCGTACGCTGGTGCGCCGCCGAGTCCGAGGACGAACTGCTCTCCGTCGTCCCGGCTGCGCTGGCGGAGGCCGTGTGGGAACCGGAAGCGCGGTGGAACGTGCCCGGCTCCGTCGTCCTCTTCGACGCCGCCTGGCCGGGCACCGCCTCCGAGGGCACGGACCACCTGAGGGTGGCGCTCGAACCGGGCTGGTACGGGGTCCGCGCCGCCCGTGTCGAACCGGGACCCGAGACATGGGTGGGCCTCGTACAACTGCGTCGGCTGACAGCCTGACGACGGGACGCACCGACGACTGGGCACCGTGACGACTGGGCTCCCTGGCATTGGAACGGGGCGCTTTGACCGCGGGGCGCCCGGCAACAGAAAGAGGCGCGTTGACTCGGGGCGTCCTGACAAGGGGGCGGGGGGGGGGGGGGGGGGGGGGGGGGGGGGGGGGGGGGGGGGGGGGGGGGGGGGGGGGGGGGGGGGGGGGGGGGGGGGGGGGGGGGAGGAGGGGGGGGGGGGGGGGGGGGGGGGGGGGGGGGGGGGGGGGGGGGGGGGGGGGGGGGGGGGGGGGGGGGGGGGGGGGGGGGGGGGGGGGGGGG
>NZ_JBVJCT010000034.1:0-14690 GCF_055588305.1 Streptomyces sp. NPDC042002
CTCGCCCACACACGCACATCAGCAAGGTCCCCACCCATAACCACATCAACGACGACCCTGGCCAGCAGTCACGGTAGACACCGTTGCAGTACTAGTCCGCGACCACGCCTGGCTCCGCTGACCCCGGCCCGCACGCCGAGGGCCCGTTGATCCGGTCCCCGGACCCGCTTCTGACGGTGAGCAGCGGCACCGCGGCGTCGCACCGGGCCGGGCCGGGCCGGACAGCTCGGTCTCCCTCGCTGCCGACCGCGTAGCCGACGGCGACACATCTACTCCACAAGGAAGTTGGCAGCATGTCCCGCATCATCACCGCAGGCCTGGACGGCTCGCGGGAAAGCCTGGCCGCAGCGGACTGGGCGGCCCGTGAGTCCCTGCTCCGTGACCTGCCCTGCCGCCTCGTCCACGCATGGGAACTGCAGTCGTACAACTACCCCACCGCCTACGCGCCATCGGTCGGGCCGGCCCTGCAGCGTCACTGGGCGGAGCGCGTGCCGCGCGAGGCCGAGGAGGATCTGCGTCGCCGCTACCCCGGCGTGAGGGTCAGCGCCGACCAGGTCGACGGGCAGCCGGTTCCGGTTCTGCTGGCGGCCGCCGCCGACGCCGAACTGCTGGTCATCGGGTCGCGGGGGCTGAGCGGCATCGGCGGTTTCCTGATCGGCTCGGTGGCGCTCTCGGTGGTGGCCCGCGCCGCCAACCCGGTGGTCCTGGTGCGGGCCGAGGAGCCGGACGCCTCCAGCCTTCGCCCTGCGGAGCCCCCGTTCGGTAAGGTCGTGCTCGGCTTGGACCTGCGGCGGCCCGCCGACGCGCTGATCGAGTTCGCCTTCGACGCCGCCGCCCGTCGCGCGTCGGCGCTGACGGTCATTCACGGCTGGTCCCCGCCGGCCTACTACGGCCTGGACACCGGCTTCGGCTACACCTCCGGCGCGGTCACTCCGGGGCTGGGCGGCGAACTGGCCGCACAGGAGGCGATCGGGCTGACCGACGCGCTGCGCCCGTGGCGGGAGAAGTTCCCCGGAGTAGAGGTGATGGAGAAGTCCGTGACCGGCGGGGCCGCGCACCACCTCGTGGAGGCCGCTTCCGGCGCCGGTCTGCTGGTCATCGGCCGCCGCAACCGGGATTCAGCGATCGGCACGCACCTCGGCCCGGTCGCCCACGCGGTGATGCACCACGCCGCGGCCCCGGTCGCGGTCGTCCCGCACGACTGACCCAGGCAGCCCGGGCCCACCCCGCAACGGGTCAGCGGACGCTGATCCGGCGTCCGCTGACCTGCTCCGGGGCGATGCGCGCCCGCGCTCGCCGCCCACCCACGGCGCGAAGCGGGCCGCGCCGAATCCCGACCGATCTCTCACGAACTCCTCCCGAACCCGCCCTCCCCCGCTCCACGGACAAGATCCGGACCGTACACGGGCCAAAGCCCGCCATCAGCTCCTCCAGGCTCGCATTCGCCCTGGCCAGATCCATGTGCACGGTGTACCGCCAGCAGACGAAGAACATGCTGACTGGTCTGGCCAGCAGTGGCGCACTGTCGCTACAGCGGTGCCTCATGCTCACCGGGCAGCCCACCTCTCCCTGCCGGTTCCGCTGGCCAGGCCTGCCCACCGGCAACACCCTCGCCAACGCCTCGGCCAGCCCGACCCGGTCCGCACACCGCCGCGGCAGTGCCTCCCCGGCGTGTCCAACCAGTCCCTTGCTGTCGGCCCGCACGGCCGGCCGCCGGTCCCACCCTGTACGCTCGGTCACCAGAAAAATGCCTTGATCTTCTGCCCGATATGCCCTCAACAAACGCATCCTTGCAGGTCAACGGCACCTTTCTACTGTCGGGGCGTCAGCCCGTCATTCCGGTGAATAGCCAGGGCCGACGCAGACGCCGCCCGTCCGAACGCCCTGCCGCCGGACAGACGACCCGCGCGTCACACCCCGACATGTGTGTGCGGGATCCGCCGGAACCCGAACGCACCGTCTCAGGACTCGGGCGGACCGGACGGTCCGGCCGTCCGGCGGTGTTCGGCGTTGATGCGCTGGGCTTCTTCGAGTTGGTCTTCGAGGATGATGATGCGGCAGGCGGCGTCGATGGGGGTGCCGTTGTCGACGAGTTCGCGGGCGCGGGCGGCGATGCGCAGTTGGTAGCGGGAGTAGCGGCGGTGGCCGCCCGCTGAGCGCAGCGGGGTGATGAGGCGGGCTTCGCCGAGGGCGCGCAGGAAGCCCTGGGTGGTGCCGAGCAACGCTGCGGCCCGGCCCATGGTGTAGGCGGGGTAGTCGTCGTCGTCGAGCCGGCCGAACGAGTCGTCTGCTGTCACTTGCACCTCTCCGAGAAACGCGTGGAGGGGCCCTGGCGCTATTCGCGCCAGGGCCCCGAAGGAACTGCTACACCATCTGCCGGCCCTGGTACTGCGCCGGCCTCATGTTTCCGCACGCCCACCCGGGAGAGGGCGGGGAATGCGGGGATCGCGGTTGCTCGACCGGAGACCACCTCACTATCGATGTCCTGCGGTACCCGGGCTCTGCCATTCCGCCCGGGCGATCCTGATGGCGCTCGGCCCCTCCGTTCTTCCCTCTGGGATCAACTCACTGCCGGTACCGCTCTACCGCGTACTGCTGGTGATGCGACCTGCTCGGTGACCTGTGACAGCGTCACTCTTCGGCAGCCAGCCCCGTCGCCCGTCCTGCGTCTGCTCTGGCTTGGAACCCCGCTGCCGAACCTCCCGGTGCGCGCGCCCGCAGCCGACGCCTTCACCGAGGTACCACTCACATACCTTCACTGCTGGATACCGCGAACTGCACTGCCGGGTACTGCACCTTCAACTGCGGTCCTGCTCGCGGCGGCCCCTGATCACTGCGGGCCGCCCGGTCCGGTCGTCAGCCCCGTCGCCGTCCTGCGACAACCCTGGCTTCGGAACTCCACCACCGCACCGTCCTGCACATTCCAACTACATGTACTGCTGCCTGGCAGTTCGTGTCTGCCGGGCCCTGCTGATCTCGGCTACGAGAGAAACCATAGCCAGACGATCTCCCAATGTCTACTCCAGCCAGCATAGATTTTTGCGTGTCCGGCGGAGAGCTAGTCGGACTCGAACAACGACGGCGGAAGGCCCCGGCCGGGTTGGCCGGCTGCGCGCCAGGGCACAAGCACAGCGCACACACCGGACATCGGACTCCACAGAGGCCTGGGGGAACTGATGGTCACGATGAGCGCGGGACGTCACACCCGACCGTTCCGTGCCATCCATCGCCGGCGTACGCGAGAGCGCCCGGGCCCTTCTTAGACCGTGTCCTATGTGGTGACGGCTCGTTGTCTCATATATGGGGCGGAGTACGTGGAGTTGGATTGTTCCGGACGGACTGTGGGAGATCGCGGAGCCGCTGATTCCGCCGTCGAGGGTACGGCCGCAGGGCGGCGGAACACAGGACACACCTGATGAGGCGCTGTTCGCGGCCATCATCTACGTGCTGGTCAGCGGCTGTGCCTGGCGGGCCCTGCCGCCCTGTTTCGGCGTGTCGAAGTCGACCGCGCACCGCCGCTTCCTGATCTGGTCCAGAGCCGGTGTGTGGGGCAGGCTGCACGAAGCGATCCTGCACCGCCTCGACGACGCGGACCTGCTCGACCTGTCCCGCGCCGTCCTCGACTCCGCCCACGTCCGGGCTAAAAAAGGGGCGAACTCACAGGTCCGAGCCCCGTGGACCGAGGCAAACCGGGTTCCAAGATGCACATCCTGTCGGACGCGAACGGACTGCCCCTTCTCGTCGGCATCTCCGCCGCCAACACCCACGACAGCGAAGGCTTGAAGCCCATGGTCGAGGGTCACCAAACGAGACACGACCCCCACCGCGGCAGGTACTTCAAGCCCCAACGCCTGCACGCGGACAAGGCCTACGACATTCCCCACCTGCGAAAATGGCTGAGGGGTAAACGCATCGGCGTGCGCATCGCCCGCAAAGGCATCGAGTCCAGCGAACGCTTAGGACGCCGACGACGGGTCATAGAGCGGACCATGTCCTGGCTGACCGGCTACCGCAGACTCAACCACCGCTACGAACGCCATCCCCGCAACTACCTGGCCTTTCTCGGCCTCGCCGCCGCCCTCTGCTGCTACAAACGCTTCCTCAAACTCACCACATAGGACACCGTCTAAGACGCGCGGGGTCGTCGGTCGCCACTGGTACAGCCCAACTCCTTAAGGAATTCGGTGAGGAGGCTGTCGCCGGCAGAGCGTCGCTATCATCGGCACCTTCGACGGCCACATCCTGGCCGGAGAAGTCAATCCCAGTCCCGATGACTTCAATGCAGAGCAGATCGTCCACGAAGCTCTCAGATACCATCCGATCGCGCTGTGACCTGCAAGCTCCGTCAGCCAGCGGCCACCCCCGCTGTTCGGCGCGGGCGCGGGTTGCTGGCGAAGCCACGCCGACCCTGCTGCCCGGGGCGGCACGCGCGACGGGTGCCTCAGCGCTGGAAGACCGCTGTCGCCACGGGCACCGCCAGCAGCAGGCTGAGCCCGATCAGGGGCAGCCGGTCCAACCACAGGACGGCGGCGAACTCACGCAGGGTCGCGGAGAGCCAGTACGCGGGAGAGGTCGGCGCGCCCACGACGTGGACAAGGACGCCGGCGCGACGGGCCAGCAGGGCCGTGCGGTAGACGTGGAAGCCGCTGGTGACCACCGTGGCACGGTGCCCGGAAGCGGTGCGGTCCATGAGAGCCGCGCTGAAGCGGAGGTTCTGCCCGGTGTTCACGGAGCGGTCCTCCCGCACGATCCGGTCGGCAGCCACCCCGCGTGCGCGCAGGTAGTCGGCCATGGCGTCCGCCTCGGAGCGCACCTCGTCGTCGCCCCGGCCGCCCGAGACGACGAACACCACACCGTCTGCGTCCGGTGCGCCGGCGTCGTCGACCGCGAGGGCCCGCTCCAGCCTGCGGCGCAGCAGCGGACCGGGCCGGTCGCCATTGAGCCCGGCGCCCAGGACGACGACATGGGTGGTCTCCGGCGGCGGGGTGCTGCGGCCCCGGACGAACACGTAGACGGTGAAGGCGAGGAAGAGCAGGCTGAGGTATCCGGCGGCCGCGTTCACCGCCACCATGAGGGCACCCGCCACCTCGCCCCCGGCAGTCTGGACGACCGCGTCGAGGCCGAGCACCGCCAGCAGGGCGCAGCCGGCGGCGCCGGTGGCCAGCAGGGACGCCTGCGGTCCGTAGCGCCGGAACAGGACGATGCTGTCGACCAGCAGGAGCAGGCCCAGCGCGAGGGTCATGAGCAGGGCGGCGACGGCGAGCACGGTCACGACGGTGGGGTGAGTCTCCGCACTGCGGGCGGCCTCGCCGAGCCCGGCCGACGTCACCGCGAGGCAGAACAGGACAGCGGTGGAGAACCGGTGCGGCGCCAGCACGGTATGGACGACGCCGCCCACGGCGAACACCGCCGCGGCAACGTACTCCGGGTACTCCGGCACGTCCCCCACCACTCCGCTCTCCCGCCCGCCGGGCCCGACCCCGTCCGCCCGTCGCCGCCTGCGCATTTCCGAACCCGCGCAGCGCTGCGGGGCCCGGTGCGGACGCCGCCGGACATCCTCGCAGACCCGTCGGCAGGATCCCACGGAATCCGGGAAGGGTTGAGCCCTCCGGGCCCAACCCGACCGGACCGGCACGGGAGTGAGGGACTGTCAGAGCATGTGTGAGGGGTTGTGGGCACCCTCTGGGCACTCATACGCGAGCACCTGGAAGCCGTCGGCGTCGTCCCGGTGGCTCCCGAGCCGGCCCCGGTAGAGCCGGACGTATCTGCGGAGCCGTCCACGGCGCCCATTGGCGCCTTCGGCAGGGGCATGGCGGCCCTGGCAGTACAAGGCCCGCACGGGCTCCCTGGTGGTGCCCAGAGGTCACGAGGAACGGATCGTCCTGGGCGGCCAGGAGCACGCGGTGAAACTGGGTGTTTTTCTCTCCAACAGCAAGAGCCGCCGGGGCAAGCTCATCACCGACAAACTCGCCACACTCGGACTCAACTGGGCAGCCACCACGTGACGTTGGGTTCGTGCTGTCGTTGGACAGCGTCCAGACCTCGGGGATGTCATGGCAGACCCCCCCCCGAGACCCGTGTCCTTGCCCGGTGAGCCAGGGGGCAGCGGGCGTCTGTCCGTGTCGCTCCAGAGGACGCCGTGACGCCCGTTGCTTCGGTCGTGGTGGGGGACGCGACCTGTCCTGGGTAAGGGAGCGCAACCCCCGCCCTTGCGGGGGCTGCGCGCGGACGGGGATAGACCGCGCCCCCGCACGGCCTCTGCGAGGTCCGTACCGGGGCGGTGGACGGGCTACCTGCCACCGCGCGGCGGTCCTTCGCCCGCGACGGGGTAGCCAGCGACCAGCATGTCCACAACGGACTCGTAGTTGATGGTGCCGTCCGGACTCACCGGAGTCTCGCTCATGATTTCTTCGACGCTCAGGCTGTCACCGAGGTTGAGGAGAAGCTGCCGAAACTCCGCCTGCTGGATAACGCCGTTGCCTTCCTTGTCCAAGGCCCGGAAGCCGTTCAGAATATCCTTCATCACGTCCGTAGGGTTGCGTTGCTCCCCTGCCATGGGCACGTCCTCTCCGGAGGCGCGAATGCGTCGTGGTCGTTGAAACCACGGCCGTGCTCCGCTGCGTGAATACCGGTGTCGATCTTCCATGCTGGAACGTCACCCCGCCATCCGGGAGGCGGTAGTCGTGTCGGTCGGGGTGAGGTAGAGGCGTTCCTGATCACGGCGAGGGAATGTCGCCTGAACACCCAACGTGGCCCGCCCCCGAACTGCACGGACAGAGCAGGCAGCCTCCGGCCCTGACCATCTGAGACATCCCCACCATCGCGCCGGTGAGCGCCACCGCACAGTTCAGGACCGGGAACAGCACTACTACGAGTGAACGGTCAAGCGGGAGTTCGTCTCAATTTCGTTCTCAGGTCCACAGCCGCATTTATGTCCGTCCGTGCCGACACGCCCGAGCAAAGCCCTCTGGGCGCTGCCAGTTCTCATCGACATTCCTGGGCGCCTCGATCAAGAACCGCTGCCAGGCCCCGTCGACATTCGCTCTCCGTTCTCGGCACCGACAGAACTACCGGGCAGTCGCCCACGACCAGCATGCGGACCAGGAAGAGCCATCACGCCAGCCCCGCGAACAGCAACTTCAGGGTGAAACCGGCTCAGTGACCGTCCCGGAACGCGTATCGCGGGCGTATCGAAAAACGCATACGCCACCGCAACGGTCTTCCGGCTTCAATGGAGGTATTGGACCACAGCGCACCACCATCAGCGTCAGGTTTGTTGACTGGGAAGGGACCGTGACTATGGAATCGGTTTCGGCACGTGGTATCGACCGGCGGCGGCTGTTCAGATGGGGCGGGCTGGCCACCGCCGGCGTGGCGGCGGCCGGGTCACCGCTGGTGAGCGCCGGGATCGGCAACGCCGACTCGGCCGAAAACGACCGGATCCCGCCGGACACCCTGCCCGGCGGAGCCTACGACCGGTACGTGGCGCAGTTGGCCGCCGAGGGCAAGTTCTCCGGCGTGGTGCTGCTGTCGCACCGCGGCCGGACGGTCCTGTTACGCAGCTACGGCATGGCCGACAAGGAGAAGGGGATCCCCAACGGCGAGGGCACCGCGTTCGCCCTCAGCTCGGCGGGCAAACCGTTCAACGCGATAGCCATCCTGCAGCTGGCGCAGCAGGGCAAGTTACAGCTGTCGGACCCGGTCCGCGACCACCTGACGGGCTTCGACCAGGACATCGCCGAAAAGGTGACCATCCACTACATGCTTTCCGGTATCTCCGGGCTGAACACCCCCGAAGAGGACATCCAGCGGGTCTTCCAGAGCCGGGAGGAAGTCCATGAGTACCAGGAGTGGTGGGCCCGGCAGTCGAAGCTGGTGGGCATCCCCGGTGTTCCCGACGAATTTCACGCTGGCGCCAACACCGCCATTCCCGCGCTGATCGTGGAGGCCGTGAGCGGCAAGACGTACTGGGACTACGTCGAGGAGAACATCTTCCGGCGCTGCGGCATGACCGCCTCGGCGTTCTACACCAGGCCGCAGTGGCTCACCGACGCACACATCGCACACCCGTACATGAAAATGGAGGACGGCAGCTACGTAGACGCCGTCCGCAACCTGGACACGGGCAGCCCGGACGATTACATCCTCGGCAGGAACCCGGGCCGTGCCTTCATCGACCCCATGGGGGACGGCGGCTTCGCCACCGCGCCGAACCTGGTCCGTTTCGTCCGCGCGCTGGGCGACGGCACGCTGCTGGACCGGCCCTGGGCCGACGTCCTCACCGCGGCCAAGATCCCCCACGGCGCGACGGGGTTCGGTACGTACGGTCCTTCGGCCTCCATCGTCGGCGGCCAGTGGGCGATCCAGCGCGCCGGCGGCGGCCCCGGTGTCTGCGCCAACTGGAGCAGCTACCCGGACACCGACTGGGTCGGCGTCATCCTCGCCAACCGCGACGACGTGCCGTTGGTGGAGATGATCGAACGGGAGACACAGGCCATCACCGGAGTCTCACCCGGCGACGGGGGCGGTGGCTGAGACGCAGGACCGGTGGAAGTCCGGGTGGCAGGCCGGAGTGGAATGGACGCTGCTGTGGATCGAGAACACCGCCAACCGGCTGGCCTAAGGCAGGTCGTAGCAAGTCGGTGTTCGGTCGGCAGGCCAGCCGCACGCCGACCTGCCGTGGTCGGCCCGCTCTCGGGTGTGCCCACCGGGCCGACCACGCCCCGCCCGCAGCGCCCCGGCAATGGAGGACAGCTCAGGCAGCGCTCCACTGGTGCGCGCGTCCGCCGCGCCACTCGATCCACCGGTCGTCGCCCAGGATGCTGTCGGGATCCTGGATGCCCGCGCCTTCGAGGAGCACCACCAGATCGTGATCGCTGTAGGCGGTGCCGAGAATCCCGTCCCGGCCCTGGGAGTGCACGGTCACTCTCCGGCCGCCCGTGCTGGAGGGCGGGTGTACGACGATCGGCGCGCGGCTCACGCTTCCCAGCGTGCCCCTGGCCGGCCCGCCCGGCGAGCCCGCTGCCGTGGTCAGGGGCTGTCGCCGCAGTAGTAGAAGCGGCACATCACACCCGGGCCGGGCATGCGTAGTTCGCCGGGGCGCGGGTCGTACAGCGCGCGGCCGCCGGGCCACCGTGAAAGCTCGGTGGTCAGGGCGACGCCGTCGTCGATCTCTTCTGGCCGCCGGCCCGTGATGTCCAGCAGCAGTCCGTCCAGCGGCCCGCCTGTGAGCGTGGCGTAGGTCCGGTGCGGGAGGGGGCCTGGGTTGGGGTCGTCGTGGTCGTGGCCGTACACCCGGCCGCGCAGCAGCTGCTCATCGCCGTTCATCACTCCAGCCTTTCACCCGCCACCGACAACGCGGGCCTGCCCAGAGCCGCCGTGGGCAAGCCCGCGCCACCGACGGAAGGCCGGCCCGGGGTCAGGTGCGGAAACGGGAGAGCCAGGGGCCGGCCTTCTGCGCGGCCTGCTCGGCTTCCTGCTCCTGGCGCTCGTGCTCGTCGGCTTCGGCCTGCTGCTGGGCTGCGACGGCCCGGCTCTGGCAGTCCTCGCACAGGTGCGGGTGCGACTCGCGCGGCTGGCTCCAGCCCGACGCCACTTGCGGACTGTGTCAGCAGCGATCCGTAACTCCCGTGCCACCACAGCAATCGGCGGCACATCAGCACCGTCGCATGCCAACACGATGCGGGCCCGCAAGGCCACTGCCTGCGCAGACGACGCCCTGCGGGCCCAACGCTCCAACACCACACGCTCATCGGGCGACAACAACAACGGTTCCAACTTCGGACCGCGGGGGCTTCCCCAAGGCCGGTGCCGGTCAGCCCGGGACTCGCCGACGTGCTGAGCGCCGTCGTCGCCCGCGTACGCACGAAGGGCGGGATCATCCCGGCCATCCCGGACTACGACGTCGGCGAACATGTCTGGAGATGACAGGCGGTGACGCATCATCACCACCGGTTACGGAGCGAACCGTTCGTTTGACATACCCGTGGCCAACCGTGCGTTCGCCGATCCCGAAGACCTCAACTCCGCCGTCCGGCGTGGCCTGCGACATCCCAGCACCGCAGCGACACCCTGGATGTCTGCCTCGCCGGCCCCAAACTGATCCCCGCCTCACCATGACGACAACACGCATTAGAGGTCAGCAGGTTCGGTCCGGATCCCGGGTGGACCGACGCACACGGTGTCGCATCAGGCGACGGACGGCGTGGCCCGCAGGATCTGATGTGCCGTCAACACTCAGGCATGCCCCTGCCGTCCTGCGAAGACGCGCAGGACGGCAAGGACGTACGGGTCGGCGACGCACGAGCGGGACTGCCGCCGGATGTCAGTTCCGGCAGACCGCCTTGACCTGGGCCGCGGCCACGTGCCGGCCTTCGTTGCCGCTGCCCCAGTCGACGCCGCGGTTGTCGAGACCCACCGCGAGCTTGGCCCTGCCCGGGTAGGTGCCGGCCGTCACCCACCGGCCGAGGTGGGCGCCCTGGTTGATCTGGAAGCTCCTGATCACGTTGTTGGCCGAGGGAGTGAAGGCCCGGTAGACCGTGTAGTAGGCGGGGTTGCCGCCGACCATGGTCCGGTCCGAGACCGGCGGGATGTAGACCATCAGGGTGCAGGAGGCCGACGCGGTCAGGTTCGGTGAGAAGAGCCACTCCGCGTAGAGCGCTGAGTCGGGGCTGGAGCTGCCGCTCAGGGGCAGTGCGGAGTACGAGCCGTGGCAGCCGTCCTGCGACCAGGCGTGCGTTCCGCGGCGCCAGCCGTCGTCGCCCTTCGTGTAGACGCCGGTCTCCTGGTAGCCCCAGGTGCTGCAGCCCGGCCCGGTGACCGCGCTGTACGCGGGCGGCTTGGCCCCGGACGGCCGCGCAGGCGTGGGTGCCGGGGTGGCGGCACTGGTGGCGGCCGGGGCGGGCGCCTGATTGCCGCCGGGTATCCCGCGTCCGCCCGAACTCCCGCCACCCAGACCTGAATTGGCGTTGACTCCGGGAGTCGGGTTGGCGGCGGCGCCCGGCAGGAGGGAAACGCCCTGCGGCGCGGCCGCGCCCACCGGGGCGCCTGGCACCGGCGCCTTGCCCGGCGTACCGCTCGGTCCGCCGATGGGCGCGGCACCGGGGGTGGCGGCGAGCCCCGGCACGAAGCCGGCCTGCGAGCCGTCGGGGCCCACCGGAGTGTCGGCCGCGGCGCTGTTGTGCGGCTTGGCGTGCGAGCCGCCCGGCCCAGCGATCACGAAGGGACCGGCGACCAGGAGCACACCCGCCACGGCGGCGGCGAGCACCACAGGCCGGCCGAACCGGGACGGGGCCGCCGCACGCAACGGGTCGACGGTGGCAGTCGCCGCGGCAGCCGGATCGGCCTGGGCACCGGGGGCCCGGGGCTCGGCCGACTCCGTGGACCCGGCGGCGGTACCGGACCCCGCCCCGGGCTCGCTGTCGGGTTCGGTGCCGGGCTCGTCGGCGCCCGAGGCCGGCGGCGCGACCACCGTCGCGGCCTCCGGCTCCGTCGCCGGGAAGCCCGGGCGGGCCGGCTGCGCGGTGCCTTCGACCGTGGTGCCGTTGTCAGCCATGGTCATCCTCGGTGTAGTGGAGTGGGAACGGTGGCCCGGCAACACCGGGCGGAACGGATCACGGGCGCGACGGCGGCCCGGGCGGCGCAGCGGGCGCGCCCGGACAGCCTCGTACCCAGGGTGTGGGGTGCACTCGCGGTAGCGGCGCCAGGACCGCCGCACCGGACCACCGAGGGCCGGACGGCTGGGGCGTCTTCGGCACGGACGTCGAGCGGGCGGACAGCGACCCATCGGCCCGGGGGTCTGGACCACACCCCGGCCTGACGACTGCCCAGCCCTCGCCCGTACCGCACGAGTTCGTGCAGTTCTACCACAGGCGCCGACCGGATCGAACCTCGCCCCGGGCGAGCGGTGCGACCCAGCGGGCGGGCAGGCCCCTACCGGCCGCCGGTGGTGAGCTGTTCCACCGCGCGGAGTTCGGCGGCGGCCTCCTCCTGCCGTGGGCTCTTGAGCTGGGACAACCCGCCGTGCGCGGCGAGCAGCGTTTCGTGGGCCTCGTCGTAGCGGGTGAGCCGGCGCAGCACGAGACCGAGGTCCAGCCGGGCCGGTTCACCCCAGGCGGGCACCCGCAAGGACTCGAAGCCCTCGACGGCCTCGCGCAGCAGGCCCTCGGCCTCGGCCCAACGGCCGAGCGCCGCGAGGTCGTTGCCGGTCTCCTGCAGGGCGAGGGCGTGGTAGAGAGCGATCGTGTCGGCGGCCTGTCCCCACAGACTCTGCCGGCTGAGCTCCACCCCGCGCCGGTGGATGACCAGCGCCTCCTCCACCCGGCCGGATTCGCGCAGCCCCCGCCCCAGGGAGTTCAGGACGGAGAGTTCGGCCAGACGAGCGGGCGGCGCGTCCACGTCGGCCAGGCGGGCGGCCGCGTCCTGGAACCGGTGGATGGACTCCTCGGTGCGGCCGAGCCGGCGCAGGGCTCCGGCGGAGTAGCCCAGCGCCCAGCCGATCTGGAGGGCGTCGCCGATCTCGTGGGCCACCGCGCAGGCACGGTCGGCCGCCGCCAGTGCCCCGGCATTGTCGTAGAGGCAGTAACTGTAGGCCCAGGAAAGGTAGTTGAGGTGTACGGCCTCGTCCCGGCGGCTCCCCAGCACGCGGGCCGAGTCCACCGCCCGGGTGAACACCTCGACCCACAGCTCCCAGTGGTGGTTCACGTCGGAGAACCAGTGCATGGCCTCGGCCGCGTCGATGACCTGCTGGTGGCGTCCGGCGACCTGGGCCTGGCGCAGCGCCGCCACCCACTCGGACCGCTCCGCCTCCAGCCAGCCACGGGCCTCGGTGCGGTCGGCGGGTGCGCTCGGGGGGTCGGGGTCGTCGACCGGGTCCTCCGCGTGGCGCTCGGCGTCGAAGCGCAGCGCGGCGGCGGTGGCCCGGGACAGCATCCAGCGCGCGAGCCGGTCCCGGGCCTCGGCGACGACCTGCGGGCCCTCCTCCAGGGCGAGTTGCTCGGTGGCGAAGAGCTTGAGCAGGTCGTGGAAGCGGTAGCGCTCCACGACGGTGTCGGGCTGCAGCAGACCAGCGTCCGTCAGTTCCTCGGCGTACAGGGCCGCCCGGACAGCGGGCAGACCGGTCAGCAGGGCGGCGCTCTCGGGGCTGAAGTCGGGCCCGGCGGCGAGTGCGGCCCGCCGGAACAGCAACCGGGAGGGCGGGCTCAGCTGTTGGTAGGAGAGGGCGAATGCGGCCCGCACCTGCAGTCCGCCGGCCTGCAGCGAGTCCAGCCGACGGCTCTCCTCGGCCAGCCTGGCGACCAGCTTGCCGACGTGCTCCTCGGGCCTGACGGCCAAGCGCTGCCCGGCGATCCGCACCGCCAGCGGCAGATGCCCGCACAGGTCGGCGAGGTCACGGACGGCCTGCGCCTCGCGCTGGACCCGCTGCGGGCCGATGATCCGGGTCAGCAGCTCGACGGCCTCTTCCCGTTTGAGCACGGCGAGCGCGATGCGGTGCACCGATTCGATCCCGGCGAGGGCACGCCGGCTGGTGACGATCGTCAGGGACGATCCGCTGCCCGGCAGCAGCGGGCGGACCTGGTCCTCGTCCACGGCGTTGTCCAGCACCAGCAGGATGCGGCGCCCGCCGACCAGCGACCGGTACAGGCCGGCCCGGTCGTCCGTCCCGGCCGGCACCTCGCTCTCGGCCACCCCCAGGGCCCCCAACAGGCGGGCCAGGGCGTCGCGCGCGGAGGTCGGCTCCTCCTCCATGCCGCGCAGGTCGACGGCGAACACCCCGTCCGGGAAGCGGTCGGCGAGTCCGTGGGCGGCGTGCACGGCGAAGGCCGTCTTGCCGAGGCCTGGCTGTCCCGAGACGACGGCGACCGGCGGGTGGGCGGGGTGCTCCCTGTCCACCAGGGCGTGGAGCTGGGACAGGGCGGGGCCACGCGCGGTGAAGTCCCCGATGTCACGGGGAAGGGCCAGCATGCCGGACGCCGGCGTGACCGCGCCGTCGGCGGCGGGCCGTACCTGCTGCCGGGGGCGCGGCCTGCCCGCCTTCGCCGCCTGTTCCAGCTGCTCAGCGTCGGCGGGGTCCAGCCTCATGGCGGCGGCGAGCGCCTGGACGGTGCGGCGCTGCGGGCCACGGGTCCGACCGCGCTCCAGGTCGGCCAGCGCGCGGACACTGATCCCGGCGGCGGCGGCCAATTCCTCCTGGCTGAGCCCGGCGCCGCAGCGCAGGCCGAGCAGCAGCCGACCCAGACCGTCCGACGTCACCGAATCGGTCCCCATCCTCGGCTACCCCCCTTGACCTGGGCACCCGGCTCAAGACGCCGGTCCCCGGCAGAATTATGCCGGACCGCATTTCTGCCGGTGGAACCTCCTGGTCGCCCCGCACGCCGTCATGGTCGACTGACGCGGTCCGCATCAGCAGGCGTCCGGGCTCCTGGACCGGTCCGGCCGCCGCCCGCGGTCCCATGGTGCGTGGAGGCCAGGTCACCGGACCGGCCGTGCTCCCGCGGAACCGACACCCCAGACCCGGAAGGCCGGTGCCGTGCAGCCCGTTCGACACCACCTTCCGTCCGGACGGAGCCCGAAACCGTCCGAAGTCGGGGGGGGGGGGGGGGCGCCCCCCCGCCCCGGGGGGAGCCAAGTCCCCCCCCACAAAACCGGGGGGGAAACCACCCGTGTCCTTCCCCGCTTGCGGTAACGATGCC
>NZ_JBVJCT010000034.1:14700-86834 GCF_055588305.1 Streptomyces sp. NPDC042002
TCCACCCCCTCTCCCCATACAGCCGCCCCACCACCCCCCCCCCCCCCCCCCCCCCCCCCCCCCCCCCCCCCCCCCCCCCCCCCGACAGCTCCCGTCCAAGAACCCGGTTGGACAGCCCCTGATGTCTCTGCAGTCGCTGGAGTACGGCATGCCCAAGCACGGAGGGAAACGGGAGTGAGTACCGTCCTGGTCAAGCGCTCGCCGCGCGCCGAGGGCCCCGCTCTGCCCGAGGGGCAGATCGAACTGGCCGAGCCCCCGGTGCTCGGCGAGCCGGCCGTCGCGGACTTCGGCTCGGCGCTGATGTACCTGCCGATGGGCCTGGGCACCGGGGCCATGGTGCTGATGTTCTCGATCCACGGCTCCGGCCAGAGCACCTACCTGATGTCCGGCATGATGGGCGTCGCGATGGTCAGCATGACGCTGACCCAGATCGGCCGCGCGGGCGGCGAGCGGCGGCGCAGGCTGCGGGCGGAACGCCGGGACTACCTGCGGTACCTGACGCAGAAGCGGGGCCAGGCCCGGCAGGCGGCGACCGAGCAGCGCGCGGCCCTGCTCTGGGACAACCCGGACCCACGGCACCTGGAGGCGCTCGCCCACGGCACCGGCCTGTGGGAACGCCGCCCCAGCCACGAGGACTTCGCACGGATCCGGATCGCGCTGGGCCTGCGGCGGGCGACGCTGGAGTTCCTGCCACCGCAGACGAAACCGGTGGAGGACCTGGAGCCGCTGTCGGCGGTGTCCCTGCGCCGCTTCACCGAGGCGCACCAGACGATCCCCCAGCTCCCTGTCCCGGTCGCCCTCAGGCGCTTCACCAGCGTGGAGTTCGCCGGTGCGACTGAGCCGGCGTCGTCCCTGGTACGCGCCATGATCGGACAGTTGGCCCTTTTCCACTCCCCGGACGAACTGCGCATCGCCCTGCTGGGCAGCGCCGCGGCGCAGGCCGGGTGGGACTGGCTGAAGTGGCTGCCGCACAACACCCATCCCGGCGAGGAGGACGCGGCCGGGCCGGTGCGACTGGCCGCCGACAGCCTCGACGCGCTGATGGACCTGCTGGGCTCTGAGGTGCGCGACCGCCCCGACCACGACCCGGCGGCGTCGCCGAGCGTCGCGGAACCCTTCGTGGTGATCGTGGCCCAGGGGGTGCGGATCCCCGCCACCTCGCGGTTGCTGGCGGGCGGCCTGCGCAACGTGGTCCTGCTCGACGCGACGGGCTCGATGGCCGGTGGCCCCAAGGTGCTGCGACTGAACGTCACCGAGGACCAGGTGGAGTTCCCCTCCGGGGACGAGCTGGTGACGGCGAACGCCGACACCCTCAGCACCGTCGGCGCCGAACGCCTGGCCCGCGCCCTGGCACCGCTGCGCACCAGCAGCACCGTGGACCTGGCCGAGCGCCCGCTGGAGTCGGACCTTGACCTGGTCACCCTGCTCGGCATCCGCGACCCGCGGACCTTCGACGTCGCGGCCACCTGGCGGCCACGGCAGCAGCAGGCGGCCCGCCTGCAGGTGCCGCTGGGGGTGACCGAGGACGGCGAGGTCGTGCAGCTGGACCT
Source organism: Streptomyces sp. NPDC042002 (assembly GCF_055588305.1). Taxonomy (NCBI): domain Bacteria; kingdom Bacillati; phylum Actinomycetota; class Actinomycetes; order Kitasatosporales; family Streptomycetaceae; genus Streptomyces; species Streptomyces sp. NPDC042002. Next base: position 16,251 of record NZ_JBVJCT010000034.1, read on the forward strand.
CAAGGAGTCCGCCCAGGGCGGCATGGGACCGCACGGCCTGCTGATCGGCGCGACCGGATCGGGCAAGAGCGAGCTGCTGCGCACCCTGGTGATGGGCCTGGTGGCCACCCACTCCTCCGAGGTGCTCAACCTGGTCCTGGTGGACTTCAAGGGCGGCGCGACCTTCCTGAACATGGACCGGCTGCCGCACACCTCCGCGGTGATCACCAACCTGGCCGACGAGATCCACCTGGTCGACCGGATGCGCGACGCCATCAACGGCGAGATGATCCGCCGTCAGGAGCTGCTGCGCGAGTCCGGCCACTCCTCGCTCTTCGAATACGAGAAGGCCCGGGGCGCCGGCGCAGGCCTCGCCCCGCTGCCCTCACTGCTGGTCATCGTCGACGAGTTCTCCGAACTCCTGGCCAGCAAGCCGGAGTTCGTCGACCTCTTCGTGTCGATCGGCCGCCTCGGGCGCAGTCTGGGCGTCCACCTGCTGCTCGCCTCCCAGCGACTGGACGAGAGCCGGATCCACAAGGTGGAAGGCCATCTCTCCTACCGCATCGCGCTGCGGACCTTCTCCGCGATGGAGTCACGCAGCGTGATCGGCGTCTCCAGTGCCTACGAGCTCCCCTCCGCCCCCGGCAACGGCTTCCTCAAGATCGACACCACCAACCTGGCCCGGTTCAAGGCGGCCTACGTCTCCGGTCCGGCTCCCGAACCGGCCGCCGCGGGCGCCGGCTCGGCGCTGCCGGACACCCCGGCAGCGGAGCTGACGCTCTTCGGGCTGGCCCAGCAGGGCCCGCTGCGATCGGAGTTGGCGGCCCGGGCGCTGGCCGAGCAGTCGCTGCACCCGGCCCGGCTTCAGGAGCCGGCCGGTCCGGCGCCCGGTGGCGAGCCGGGCGCGGAGAGCACGGCGAGCCTGCTGGAGGTGCTGGTGGACCGGCTGGCGCAGAGCGGGCCGCCGGCCCGGCAGGTCTGGCTGCCGCCGCTGACCTCCTCCCCCAGCCTGGACCAGTTGCTCCCGGGGATCGTGCCGGACCCGGTGCGCGGGATGAGCGCGGCGGACCATCCCTGGCTCGGCGCGCTGCGCGTCCCGCTGGGCCTGGTGGACCGGCCCTTCGAGCAGCTGCGCGAGATGCTGGTGGCCGACCTGTCGGGAGCCGACGGCCACGTCGGCCTGGTGGGTGCCCCGCAGACCGGCAAGTCCACGACCCTGCGCACCCTGATCCTCTCGCTGGCCCTGACCCACACCCCGCAGGAAGTCCAGTTCTACTGCCTGGACTTCGGCGGCGGCGGGCTCGTCTCCACCGCGGGCCTGCCGCACGTCGGGTCGGTGGCCACCCGCCTGGAGCGCGACCGGGTACTGCGCACGATCGCGGAGCTGACCCAGCTGCTGGAACGGCGCGAGGCGGAGTTCACCTCGCGCGGCCTGGAGTCGATGGCGGCCTACCGCGCGCTGCGCGCCGCCGGCACGATCGACGACCCGTACGGGGACGTCTTCCTGGTGGTGGACGGCTGGTCCACGCTGCGCCAGGACTACGAGGATCTGGAGCCGAAGGTCATCGAACTCACCTCCCGGGGCCTCTCGTTCGGGCTGCACGTGATCGCCTCGGCGGTGCGCTGGTCGGAGATCCGCCCCCGCCTGCGCGACCTGCTCGGCACCAAGCTTGAGCTGCGGCTCGGTGATGCCACCGAGTCCGAGATCGGCTCGCGGATCGCGGCCACCGTGCCGCACCAGGCAGGCCGCGGCCTGACGGCGGTCGGCCACCACTTCCTGGCCGCGCTGCCGCGACTGGACGACTCCGGCGCCACCGACGACCTGACCACGGCCACCAAGGCTGCCGTGGCGGAGGTCGACGCCTTCTGGACCGGGCGTGCCGCCCCCGGCGTGCGCCTGCTGCCCACCCGGCTGCCGGTCGACCAACTCCCTGCGGCCGACGGCGATCTGCGGGTCTGTCTGGGCTGGGACGAGCAGCGCCTCGAACCGTCCTGGCACGACTTCGCCACCAGTGCGCACCTGATGGTGATGGGAGACGGCGAGAGCGGCAAGACCAACACGCTGCGCCTGGTGATCCGTGCCATCACCTCCCGCTACACCCCCGACCAGGCCCGGATCATGGTCGCCGACCCCGGTCGTGGCCTGCTCGCCTCGGTGCCCGAGGCGTACCGGGTCGGCTACGTCGTGGACCGCGACGCGCTCGCCGAGCTCGCTGCCAACGCGGCCGTCTCGGTCGGCAAGCGGGTGCCGGGCCCGGACGTCAGCCCCGAGCAACTCGCCCGGCGCGACTGGTGGCAGGGCCCGAGGCTGTTCGTCATCGTCGACGACTACGACCTGGTCTGCGGAGCCGCCGGTGTGCCCTCGCCCATGGCACCGCTGGTCCCGCTGCTGGCCCAGGGCCAGCACATCGGCCTGCACCTGGTGGTCTCCCGCAGCACCTCCGGGGCGATGCGGGCCATGATGGATCCGATGCTGCGGCGCATGTGGGAGCTGGGCAACCCGGCCCTGCTCTTCTCCTACCCCAAGGAGGAGGGCAAGTTCCTCGGCGAGGCCAAGCCCCGCACCCTGCCCGCCGGCCGGGCCCAGTTCGTCACCCGCCGGTCCGTGCGGCTCGTCCAGACCGGGCTGGTGACGCCCTCATGACGACCGCGCCCGCCCACACTCCCGCCGTGCATCAGAGGAGCACCATGTCGACCGCCGCGCCCGCGGTGTCCCCCTCGTCCAGCGAGGTCTGCCGACTCACGATCGTCCACCCGGGCGGCCGCTGTGACGTCTCGGTCCCGCTCACCACGTCCGTCGGTGACTTGCTGCCGGCCCTGTTGCGCCACCTCCCGCAGTCGCCGCAGGAGCGCGGCACCCCCCTGGTGCTCCAGCGGCTGGGCGAGGAACCACTGGACCCGGACGGCACGCCCGAGAGCCTGGGGCTGCGGCACGGCGACCAACTGCACCTGCGGCCCGCCGACGCGGCCCTGCCCGCCCTGCACTTCGACGACGTCGCCGACGGCGTGGCGCACGTGGTCAGGGCGCGGCCCGACCGGTGGCAGCCTTCGACCAGCCGCCGCCTGGCGCTGGCGCTGGCCGTCCTGGTACTGGCCGCACTGAGCGCCTCCCTGCTGAGCAGCGACCCCGGACCGTTCTCCGCCAAGTGCGCCGGGGTGATCACCGCCGTGCTGCTGGTGACCGCCTGCGTGGTGGCCTCGCGGCCCGACGGGGACCGCGGCGCCGTGCTGATCGCCGCGCTGGGCGCGCTGGCCCACGGCGCGCTGGAGGGGCTGGCCCTGCGGAGCGGACCGCACGGCGGCTTCACCTCCGGGCCGGGGGCGGTCCTGGTCGCCGCCGGGGGTGTGGCGGTGGTCGCCGCCGTCCTGCTGACCCTGCGGCCGCTGCCGCCGGTCGTGCCCGGCACCGCCCTGCTCACCGCGCTGGCGGCGGCCTCCGGGGCAGGGCTGGTGCACGCCTTCCACTGGCGCACCGATCAGGCGGTCGCGGTGGTCGCGGTCGCGCTGTTCGTCCTGGGACACGTGGGACCGCGACTGGCGCTGCGACTGGCCCGCGTGCAGGCCCCGCTGCTGCCGCACAACGCCGAAGAGCTCCAGCAGGGCATCGCCCCCGAACCGCAGGAGCGGATCGAACAGCGCGTCACGGCGGCCAACGACTACCTGAACGTCCTGGGCCTGGCCTCCTGCGTGGTGTACGCGTCGGCGTTCCTGGCCCTGGCGCACGCGGGGGGCTGGGTCGGCTGGACGCTGCCCCTGGTGTTCACCGGCGCGGTGCTGCTGCGCTCGCGCGGGCTCACCGGCACCCTGCAGCGCGGGCCGATGGTGGTCTCCGGCGTCCTCGGCCTGGCCGTGCTGCTGGTGCGCGCCGGTGCGGGAGGGACCGGCGACCGGGCGCTGGTGCTGGCCGTGCTGCTGACCGCGACCGTACTGCTGACGGTGTGGGCCCCCCGGATGTCGGGGCGCCTGCTGCCGGTCTGGGGGCACAGCGGGGACGTGCTGGAGATGATCGCGGCGATCGCCCTGCTCCCGCTGCTGCTCCAGTTCCTGGACGTGTACGCCCACATCCGCGCGCTGGCCGGCTGAGGGGCGGCGGCAGATGCAGACGCGACGCGACCACCTGCACGCCCACCGGTTCGCCATCGGCCGGCTGGCCACCGCCCTGGTCAGCGGTGATACGGGCCGGGGCGACAGTCCTACGAGGCGGGCCTCGCTCGGCACCTTCTTCGGAGCCGGCGTCGTGCTGCTCCTCTGCGCGGGATCCGCCGCCTTCGGACTGCTGTCCCCGGCCGCGGACACCAGCTGGCGCAAACCGGGGTCCATCGTGGTGGAGCAGCAGACCGGCAACCGCTATCTCTTCCTGGGCGGCACGCTGCGCCCGGTGCGCAACTACGCCTCGGCCCTGCTGCTGGCCGGGCAGGGCGCCGCGGTCCGTTCCGTCTCCGCGAAGTCGCTCGCCGGCACCCCGCACGGTGCCCCGGTCGGCATCAACGGCGCACCCGACTCCCTGCCCGCGCCCGCGGCGCTGCTGCCGGGCCCGTGGACCTGGTGCCTGCGTCCGGACCTGGCCGGTGGCCAACTGCTCGACCTCGACCCGGCCGGGCAGACCTCCCCGGTCCCCGCCGACCGGCGCATCCTGGTGGCGGGGCCCCACGGACAGCGCTTCGTGCTGTGGCGCGGCGTCAAGTACCCGCTGCCCGACGACGCCGCGCTGATCGCGCTGGGCCTGGACGGCGGCCACCCGCTCTCCGCCCTGCCGACCTGGCTCGCCGCGCTCCCCACCGGCGTCACGCTGGCTCCCGCCGGGATCGCCGGCAGCGGACGGGCGGCCGGGCAGGTGGGCGGGCGACGGGTGACGGTCGGCCAGCTCTTCGAGACCCCCGCGAGCGGGAGCACCGCGCACGGGGGTGCGGCGGCGACCGGCACGGACCACCACTACGTGATGACCGGCAAGGGCATCGCCACGGCCAGCGCCACCGAGGCGGCCCTGCTGGCCGCCCGGCCCGGCGCTCCGGCCGTGCTGCGGGTCAGCGCGACCGACATCGCCGGCGCCCCGATCTCCCACGACCAGTCCCTGCTCACCACCCTGCCCGACGTGCTCGGCACGCACGCCATGGACCAGGCCGGCCAGGCGGTCTGCCTGCGCCAGCAGGCCCACGGGGCCAAGCTGACCAGCCAGTTGGTCGTCGAGCGGGGTCCCGCCGCCACCAGCGGCCGGACCCTGCTCATCCCGCCGGACGCCGGCCTCCTGGCCGTCGACCTGGACCAGCTCGCCCGGCCGAACGCCACCGCACAGACCTTCCTGATCACCGATCAGGGGATCGCCTACCCGCTGGCCGACGGCAGCACCGCCGCAGCCCTGGGTCTGGGCGGCGGTGGCCGGACGGCCGTGCCGGAGAGCATCCTCGGCGCGCTGACGCACGGTCCGTTGCTGGACCCCCGCACAGCCGCCGACACCGTCCGGGAGGCCGGCCGATGACGCCACAGCCACTGCCCGCGCCGTCCACGCCACCCGACGGTCCACGGCCCGGGCCCGAGCGACCGGGCGAGGCCGCAGTGCTCGCCGCCCTCGAACCCTCGCCGTCGCCGCTGCCCCCGCCGCCGTCCGCGGGCGGCGTCGGGGCCGGGCCGCCCGCGGCCCAGCCGGTGGTGCAGCTGCTCCGGTCGCCGCTCATGGGCGGGATCCAGCTGGAGTCCGGCGCGCCCGAAGGCCCCGTGCCCGAAGCCACCCGGCCCAGCCCCGCCCTGGCCGGCGCACCGGAACCGGAATCCGTCACCGCGGCCACCGTCGCCCCCGCCGTCCTCGTGCAGCCGGTGCCGGCCAAGGCGGCCTGCGCCGTCCCGCCACAACGCGGGATCGCGCGCGAGCGCGACTGGGTACGGCGCACGTACGGCGCCCAGTACCACGCGACGGCCGGCATCGTCTCCCGGGTGCTGTCTCAGGCCCCCGGGCTGCGCGGCAGCTCGCGGGCCATGGAGGGTGACGCCCTGACGGACCTGGTGGCGGTGCGCCTGTACCTCGGGGGCGACAGCGCCGCGGTGGACGACGCCGTGCGGCAGGCCACTGTGGGACCGCACGTCCCGTTGGCCCGCTGTGTGGCCTCCGGACTGCGCCGGCTGCCCTCCTACCGCGGGGCCGCGCTGCTGCGGTCGCGGGTCAGCCACGCGGAGCGCGACTGGTACCGCACCGGGCACACGACCACCGAGTGGGCATTCTGTACCGCGCAGGCCGCCGCGCACGCCGGGACCGAGGACGGCACCGACTTCCTGATCTGGTCGATGACCGCCCGCCGCACCAGCCTGCTGGATCCCGGCTCGCCCGATCGCGTGATCTTCGCGCCCGGCACCGCGTTCAAGGTGCTGCGGGCGGGCTCCGAGGCCGACGCCCCCGTCCTGCTGCGCGAGGTGCTGGCCGACGAGCGGACGCAGGACGGCCGCGCCGACGCACCGCGCCTGCCGCTCGACGAGATCGCCCTGGACGGCCTCGACCAGGCCCTCCGGGTGCTGGCCTGGGCCCAGGAGGCGGCCGCCGCGGCTGCGGCGGCGGGGAAGCCCGGCACGGCGCCCGCGGGTACCCCGCTCGGCGCACCGCCCGGACTGATCACCCTCGCCTCCCGCTCGCGGACGCGCGTCGCGGGGAGCACGCCCGCAGCCGCGCGGAACACCCCCGTGCCCGCCGAAGGAGCGACACTGTGAGCCGGCAAGTCCTCGTGGTGTCCGCGGACCGTCCGGGCGCCCACCGATCCATCGCCGCCGCCCTGGCCGACGCCGCCGAGGGAGCGCTGATCACGGTGGCGCCCGGCCGCTACGAGGAGACACTGACCGTCACCCGGCCGGTGACGCTCGCCGCCGAGGGCGCCACCGGGACCGTGAGCATCCACGCCTCCACCGGCAGCACGGTGGTCCTGGACGCGGAGGCCGTGCAGCTGACGGGCCTCCAGCTGTCGGGCACCGACCCGCAGGCGCCGGTGCTGGACGTACGGCGCGGGCAGGCCGCCCTGGACGACTGCCAGATCTCCGGCGGAGCCTGGGCGGCCGTACTGGCGTGGCAGGACGGCATGCTGGCGCTGCGCGACTGCCAGGTTGCCAACACCCAGGGCGCCGGCATCGTGGTCACCTCCGGCGGTGGCAACGTGGTGGAGCGCTGCGCGATCACCGAGGTGGGCTCCTCGGCCGTGGTGGTCGCCGAGCACGGGCGGCTGATCGTGCGGGACTGTGGCGTCGACCGGCCGCGCGGCAACGGGATCTGCGTCAACGGCAACGGCGCCGTCCTGATGGAGGCCAGCCGGATCCACGGGAGCGGCAAGCCGGCGGTGGCCGTGGAGCAGAACGGCCGGGCCGAGCTGCGCAAGGTCACCGTCACGGCGAGCGCCGCCCTGGACGCCTACCTGACCAGTGCCGCCTCGATCGTGCTGGCCGAGTGCTCGTTCACCGGCTCGGGCGGCCAGGCGGTGCACATCAGCGAGGGCGCCACCCCTCTGCTGCGCGACTGCGTGATCGACTCCGCTGCGACCGGCGGGGTGCAGGTCACCGCGGGCTCCCGCGCCCGTCTGGAGAACTGCCGGATCACCGGCAGCCCGCTGGGCCTGCTGGTGGAGGCGGGGAGCACGGCGGACTGCGCCGGTCTGACGATCGGCGGGGCCGCCGTGGCCGTCCGGGTGACCGGACAGGGCGGCCTGACGGTGCAGGAGGCGGACCTGTCGCTGGACGGTGGCGTGGGACTGGAACTGGGCGACCGTGCGCAGGCTCGGCTGTCCGATCTGCGGCTGCGCTCAACCGGCGGCACCGCCCTGACCCTGGCCGGCGCCGCGCGCGCCGAGCTGACCGCCTCGGTCCTGCGGGGCGGCCCGGTCCTGATCGACACGGACTCCGAACTCATCGCCACGGACAGCGAGTTCTCGGACTCCGGCGCCGACGGGATCCGGCTGGCCGGTGGCGGGTCGGTCCTGGCGGTCGGCTGCCGGATCAACGGGGCCCGTGGCCACGGACTGAACGTGCAGGCCTCCGCCCGGGCGGAGCTGGACAACTGCGCCGTCTTCGACAACGTCGGCGACGGCGTGCGCTGCACCACCGAGGAGGCGGTGCGGGTCCACGACTGCGAGATCCGCGACAACGGCGGCGGTTCCGTGCACCGGCTGGGCGCCGGCCACCGGCCACCCGCCGATCCGGGCCGCCCCGACGGCGGCCGGCCCGCGGACGCGGCCGGTACCGGGTCGCAGTCCGGCGGCGAGCGGGCACCGGACGCGCCGACGACCGCGAGCGGTTCCCCCGGACGCCCCACGGGCACCGGCCCGCTGGCCGAACTGGAGTCGCTGGTCGGGCTGGAGAGCGTCAAGCACCAGGTCACCGGCCTGATCGACCTGAACAAGATGGCCCAGCGACGCCAGGAGATGGGGCTGCCGATGCCCCCGATGAGCCGCCATCTGGTCTTCGCCGGGCCGCCCGGGACCGGAAAGACCACGGTGGCCCGCCTGTACGGCGCGGTGCTGGCCGAGCTGGGCATCCTCAGCAAGGGCCACATCGTCGAGGTCGCCCGGGCCGACCTGGTCGCCCAGATCATCGGCGGCACGGCCATCAAGACCACCGAGGTGTTCCGCAAGGCGCTCGGCGGCGTGCTCTTCATCGACGAGGCCTACACGCTGACCAACCAGTCCGGGGGCAGCGGACCGGACTTCGGCCAGGAGGCGGTCGAGTCCCTGATGAAGCTGATGGAGGACCACCGGGACGAGATCGTGGTCATCGTGGCCGGCTACTCCGCGCAGATGGACCAGTTCCTGGCCTCCAACCCCGGCATGGCCTCCCGGTTCACCCGCTCCGTGGAGTTCCCCAACTACAGCCCGGCCGAACTGGTCACCATCGTGCGCGGCCTGTGCGCCAAGCACTACTACGAGCTGGACGAGGGCGCGCTGGCGGCGCTGAACCGCTACTTCGAGGAGGTGCCGAAGGGCGCCACCTTCGGCAACGGACGGGTCGCCCGGCAGATCTTCGAGGAGATGATCAGCAAGCAGGCCTCCCGGCTCGCCGCCCAACCGCACCGCGACGACGAACTGAGCCTGCTGACCGGCCCCGACGTGCTCACCGTCCCCGGCGAGCAGGCCGTCGGCAACGCCACGGACGAACCTGGGCAGACCCGGCCCGCCGACACCCCCGCGCTGCGCGCGCTGGCCGCCATGACCGGCCTGGACACCCCCCGGGAGAAGCTGAATCTGCGGCTGGCCGGCCTGGCCCGGCTGCAGCGGTCCGGCAAGCCGACCGCCGGCCTGGCGAACGTCGTCCTGCAGGGTCCGCCCGGCAGCGGACGGCGGGCGCTGGCCGCGCTGTACGGGCGACGGCTGGCCGAACTCGGCCTGCTGCCCACGGGCGTGACACACCGCCTGGCCCTCTCCACGGTGCCCGCCCGCTGGACGGAGCAACCCCGGTTCGGGCTGGCCGCCGCCCTGACCGAGGCGGCCGGCGGGCTGCTCCTGCTGGACCTGGACCCGGCCTTCGGCCACCGGCCGACCGCCGAGCGGACCGCCGTCCTGAACGCGCTGACCGAGCTGGCCGGCGCGCCGCAGGGCACCGAGCACGCCACAGTCCTCGCCTTGAGCGGCAGTTCACCGCAACTGATGGACCTGCTGCGAGAACGCACCGACCTGGCCGCGGCGTTCGCGGAGTTCGTCGAGCTGCCCGCGTACACCGCGGAGCAGGCAATGGATTTGACGCGTCGTCAACTCGCACTGGTCGGGTTCCGGTTGGACGGACCGGCGGTTGCGGCCCTGGTGGACCGGTTCACCGAGCAGCCACCGTGCGGCGGCGCGCACGAGATCCACCGGCTGGCGCAGGACCTCGCCCGATCGGCTCGCACCCGCCTCGTCACCGTCGAGGACCTGTCGCCCGATCCCGCCGTCCCCGAGCCGGCCGCACCCCGAGCCGCACCTCGGACCGCGGATTCGGCACCGCTGGTGCACTCGTGACCCCATCCCCGGGCCATCTCCCATCACGACGGTGCTGACACCTGGTCAGCACCACCCCCTCCCTCCGCCGGTCCACCGGCCGGCGCCCGACCGAAGGACGACACATGACTGCGACCTCCGTAGAAATCCAGGGCATGACCGCTGCCCAGGGTTCCTTCCAGCACGCCCTGGACGAGAGCACCAACGCGTACGTGCAGATGGACGGCCAGATCGAGGGCCTGCGGGCCAGCTGGTCGGGTCAGGCGGCCCAGATCTACAGCCAGGCCATGCAGGAGTGGCTGGCCGACTTCCAGAAGGTCAACCAGGCGCTGACCCAGATGCTGGAGAACCTCGCGTCGAACACCAACGTCTATGCGAACACGCACGAGAACACCCAGCAGCTGGCCAACCAGCTGGCCCAGAGCATGGGTTCGGGCGCCACCGGTCTGCCCGGCTTCGCGTCCTGACCGCCGCGATCCCGCCGTCCGATCCTCCGGTCGGCCGACCCCCGGCCCTGTGACCATCCAGCCCTCCGAGAAGGAGTCATCAGCATGACCACGTACACCGTCCAGATGGAACAGGTCGACTTCATCGTCGGCGAGATGAACGCCATCACCCAGCGGATCAACCAGACGCTCACCGAGCTGGAGACACAGACGAGGGCCAACCTCGCGGAGTGGACCAGCGACGCCCAGCAGACCTACGCGGTGGTCCGGGAGCAGTGGCACGCTGCCGCCGCCGACATGACGGCGAAGTCCGCCCAAGCCGCCCAGCAGCTCGGCGCCATCAACGAGTACTACGCCAACGGTGAACGCCAGGGCGTTCAGCTCTGGGGGTAGTGACCATGGCCACCGACCAGAACGACGGCGGCAACGCACCGACGAACAACCACCCCGGCGGCACCGGAGTGACCCCGACAAACGAGCACGAGCCCGTGATGGAGATGGACAACAACTCACCGAATCACTACACCGGCGGCACCGGAGTGGACCCAGGGCACTCCGACGCCCCCTGGCCGGTGATGTTCGAGCCGCCCCCGGTCCCGAAGGGCAAGAGCGGCGGCAGCGGCACGAGCGTGGACACACCGTCGATGGAGCTCTTCGCGACCAACCTGAACCTGCTGATCGACGGCACGAACTTCGCGATCACCAGCCTGGACGACGTCCAGGTGGAGCCGGGCGCCTTCTACGACGCCAACAAGATGCGCACCACGGTCAACGGCCCCAACGCGGACGCCGGCCTGAAGGGCCAGTACCTGGCCGTCCTGCGCGACCTGGGCAAGGGGCTGAGCGACCTGCACGACGGGATCATCACGCTGGCCACCAAGTACAAGTCGGCCGAGGACCGCAACTCGATCACGTCCACCGACCTGCAGACCGTCATGGCCTCGGCGCCGGGGGACTTCACCACCATGTTCGGCGATGTCCCCAAGCCCGGCGGCGGTTCCTGACCTGCCGCCCCCGCGGCTCGCGGTCACCGCTGCGACCCCGGCAGAGACCGGTCCGGTGACCGCGGGCCGCAACGGCGGACGCCTCGCACCGCAGGCCCGACAACAACGCGACGACAGGAGGACGGTTCACCATGACGAGCTACAACGGCGGTGGATTCACCCAGGGCGACGACGGCACGATCTTCGGCAACCCCGGCTCGGATCCCGGCTCGGCGAGCGACTACTCCTCCTGGGACTGGAAGCAGATCGAGGCGGCCGTCTTCGGGATGGCCGCCGGCCCCGACAGCGTCACCAACCGCAACCAGGCGAAGTCGGTGGCCGATCCCGCCTCGCTGGAGAAGGCGGCGCAGAACTTCTTCTACGTACACGACGTGCTGTCCGGGATCGCGCTGAGCCTCACCGACCAGACCAAGGCGCTGGCCGGCAGCGACGGCCCCTGGAAGGGCGCCGCGGCGGACTCGTTCGTGACCATGATCGACACCTTCTCCAAGCAGGTCGCGGCCACCGCCGACGTGCTCTCCGGCGGCTCACAGGGCACCGGCTCGGTCTACCGGCAGCTCGCGGACAACGCCATCACCCTCGACAACGCGCAGAAGAAGATCGTCGCCATCGACCTCTGGTATGCCCAGGAGGCCCAGAAGCTGGGCGTGAATGCGATGTCCAACGGCCTCATCCCGATCAGCCAGAAGCCGGAGCTGGTCGCCATGATGAACGACGACATGCGGACCGTGCTCAAGAACCTGGCCTCCGAGTACCAGGTCACCGTCGACTCCATCCGTGCGCCCGCCCCGATCACCCCGCCGGTCAAGGACCCGGGTACGGACACCACGAACAAGGACGGCCCCAACACGGACGACACGGGCAAGGACGGCCCGAACACGGACGGCTCGGGGGGAGGAGCAGGCGGCGGCCCCAAGCTCACCACGGTCCCACCGCCGACCGCCAACAAGACCGCGCCCGAGCCACAGTCCTTCCCCGGGGGCCTGGGACTGGGCGGCGGCACCGGGGGCTCAAAGGGCGGGACGGGCAGCACGCCGCCTCCCGCGACCGTGACCCCCTTCCCCGGCGGGACCGGCCTGGGCAACCTGGACCTGAGCGGGCTGGACCACCTGCTCAACCCCCTCGGCAGCGGGCTCGGCCTGGGCGGCCTCAAGCTGCCGTCGTCCTCGCCGTCCGCGTTCGACGGGAACCTGGCCTCCGACGGCCTCCCGGGGCAGTTCGGCCGGGGCAGCCGGTTCCCGGGTGTGGGCGACCTGGGCTCCCGGACCCCGACCGGTCCGGTCACCGAGTCCGGCCTGCCCGAAGAGTTCTCGCCGCCGCGCACGACCATGCTGTCCTCGTCCGGCCCCGGCGCGGGAGAGGGCATCAGCGCTGCGGGGGAAGGCGCCGGCGAGGGCGGCACGGGCATGCCGATGATGCCGCTCGGCGGCGGCGCGGGGCAGCAGACGCCCACCGACCGCAGCGATGCCTCCGGCCTGATCGACGCCGACGGTGAGCCCTGGGAAGGGTTGCCCGAGGCCGGCGAGGAGGTCGGCTCGACGCTGGGAGCCACCGCCGGCGGTGCGGTCCTGGGACTGCCGGGCGAGCAGCTCGCCGAGGAGCTGACGATCGTGCAGGCGGTCGGCCCGGGCACGGCGCTCGGCTCCGCCACCGGCCGCGGCACCGGGCCGACGGCGTCGGCCGAGCGCGGTGGCCCGGACGCGCACGGCGAAGGAGCCGGCCGGCCCGACACCGAGGTCAGCTCCTGGAACGAGCCCTGGACCGGCGAGTTCGACGACCTCGGCAGCGTCGACGGCACGTCCGCCGCCGTCGTGCCCGCCGAGGGCCGGGAGAACACCACGGCACCGGCTGCCACCCCGACCGCGCCCACGCAGGCGTCCCCTGCCCCTGCCCCTGCCCCTGCCCCTGCCCCGACGGTCGGCTCGGACGGCGCCCCGCTGCCCGTCGGGCCGGCCGCCCCGCCGGTCCTGGCCGGCACCGAGGAAGCCGGGTCCAGCGCCGACTGGGACGTGGCCGGGGCGGCCTTCGTTCCCCTGCTGTGGACCGCCCCCACGGAGAACGAACCCGAGGTCACTCTCGCGGGCCGGGCACGGGAGGGAGCGGCCACCTGGGGCGGAGGGAGCGACCCCACGGCCACGGTGGCCGGCACGGACCTGACTCCACCGGGCCCCGCGTGGGCGACCTGGCAGCCGGTCCGCACCCCCGCAGCCGGTGCGGGGACATCCCCTCCCAGCGCCGTCCAGCTCTCCTGCGGAGTCGCCACGCCCGAGCAGGAACAGGCGTTCGCCGACGAGGACGCGGCAAGGCTGGCGGCGCAGGAGCGGGCCGAGGCCAAGGCCGCGGAGCCGGCTCCCGGCATCCCCGACCTGCTCGTCCAGGAGCGGAACGCCTGGGGCGCACCGGCGTCCCAGGGGCCCGACGCACTCGCCTGACACCGCGCCGGAACTCCTCCGGCAGCACCGAACAGCGACCGACACCACACCGATGAGGCCGTCCGCTCCGCCAGGGGCGGCCCGGGCGACCCGAGGAGGGGCACAACATGAGCTCTCCGTACGACCAGGAGATCGACGACCTGCTGGCGCTGTACCAGCGCCGGCGTGCGGAGGCAGCCGAGACCCGGCGCAGGATCAACGAGGTCACGGGCACCGCCACCGCCCCCCGGCAGACCGTCAAGGCGACCGTGAGTTCCCAAGGCGACGTCACCGCCATCGAGTTCCCCACCGGTGCCTACCACCGGCTGGCACCCAGGGAGCTCTCCGAGATCCTGCTGGCCACCATCCGACAGGCCCGGGCCGCAGCACTGGAACAGGTGGCCGAACTGACCTCGCTCGCCCTGCCGCCGGGGATCAGCGCCGCCGACCTGCTCCAGGGCCGGGTCGACCCGACCGCGCTGCTGCCCGAGCAGCCGGCAGGCCCCGACCTGGTGCACGAGTACCTCGAACACGGGGTGCCGGAGCGCGCCCGTGCCGTCCGGCAGATCGACGCGGGGGGCTCCGGTGTCTGAGGAGATCTCGGTGGACACCAACGGTCTCCACGAGCAGTCGCCCTACATGCAGAATCTGGCGGCACGCTTCAAGGGTCTGAGCGCCGACCTGCAGGCGCGGCTGGACGGGCTCGGCGAATGCTGGGGCGACGACACCACCGGAAGACAGTTCGTCAGCGAGTACGCCGACCCCAGGGACGGGCTCGTCAAGGGGATCGGCGAATTCGGCCTGGTGATGGACAGCACCGTCGACGGCATCACGACGATGGCCGTCAGGTTCGAGCGGCTGGAGGACGACAACGTCCACTCCCTCCGCGACCTCGGTCTCAGCGGCGACGGCCCGCACATCTCCGGCCCCGAAGGAAGGCCCGGCAAGGAATGAGCATCGACGTGCCGCCCGAGCTGGCCTGGGTCTCGCGCATAGCAGCCGGCCAGGACTGGCCCCGGGGCGACGAGGACAAGCTCAGGACGCTCGGCGACATCTGGGACGAGACCGCCGGCCACCTGGTGTCGTTGGCCGACGAGATCGGTCCGGGAACCCAGGGGGTACTGGACAGTCTGGGCGGCGCGGTGGCCATGCAGTTCCAGTCCTTCACCAGCGCCATGGAGTCCAATCTCCCGCAGATGTCGGACGCGGCGGGGAAACTGGGCGACTACAGCCGGGAGACCGCCGTCCAGGTCGAGTACGCAAAGTACATGATTCTGCTCCAACTCGCCTGGCTGGCCTACGAGATCATCCAGTTCTCGTTCTCCGCGCCGGAGGCGATCCCACCGGCGGTCGCCGGGGCCCGGGCGATCGTGAAGCTGATCGTGCAGCGCCTGCTCAAGTCGGTCGCGACCGGCATCGCGTTCAACGTCGGCATGGACGTACTGGTCCAGACCATCCAGCTGCTCAAGGGCGACCGGACGCACTGGGACGCCAAGAACACCCTGGGGGCCCTGGAGAGCGGTGCCATCGGCGGAGCGGTCGGCGGCTTCATCGGCGGCGCGAGCCACGTGCTGGCCCCGAAGTTCACCGGCAGCCTGCTCGGCAAGGTGACGATCGGCGGGGCGTCCGGCCTGGGCGGCACTGTCGTGACCAACATCGCCCTCGGAGGGGACACCGACTTCGGCGGCGCACTGAGCTCAGGCCTGATCGGCGGCCTGGGAGGACACGGGAGTTCCCCCCGCGACGAACCCGAGGGCGGCAAGGGCGACCTCGACCTGCACCTGCCCGACGTGCACGTGCCGTCGTTCGACGAGCTCGGCAAACCACCGAGCGTCGACTTCGGCGCGGATCTCGGCGCGCACACCGGCAGTGGCACCGGCAGCGAGCTCGGCAACGAGTTCGGGCACCCGTCCACCGCCGACCTCGGCGACGGGCACGGAGCCGGGCTCGGCGACGGCACCACCAGGTCCACCGATCAGAACAGCACGGCCGGCGGCGAGGGCAGCCGCGGCGCGGGTTCGCTCGATGAGCGGCGTGACGGCGCCCCGGCCGGCCGGGAGAGCTCCGGCACCACCGGTGAGGAGTCGGCACACAGCGGTGGCGCGCCGGACACGGCGACCCACTCTCCGCCGGCCGCGACCGGACGACCGTCCGAGCTGCCCGGCTTCGAGTCCTCCCCGACGGCCCGCGCCGGGACCGGCGGTGGGCCCGTCACGGAGAACGAGGGCCTCGGCAGCCGGTCCACGGGCGCATCGGCAGCCGCCGGGTCCGGTGGCACCGCCCGACCGGCCGCACCGGGACAGGGAGCCCCTGCCACCGGCCCCGCCACCCGCTCGGGCACAGGCTCGGGGTCGGGGTCGGGCTCGACCGTGACCGAGTCGGCGCGCCCGTCGGCCCCGCGCGTCAGCACGGAAAGCACGGGGAACACCGCGGGGATGAAGGGCCCGGCCGCTGACGCCGCCGGTCCGACGGGCGGCCGCCCAGGCCCGAGCACGGTCCGCACCTCGACCGACGTCGAGCGCACCACCGTGCCCTCCGACCTCGACTCGCCGGTCGAGCTGCGGGTCAGTTCCATCGGTGAGCTCCCGGCTCCGGAGGATCCGCACCACACGGCCGTCCTGGACCTGCCCGACGTCCCCAGCGGCCCGGACGCCCCGGACGTCCTGCGCACCCTGGACATGCTCGACGACCTGCCCGGCATCCCGCGTGACACCGCCATGGACCCGCTCGACGACCTGCCCGACGTGCCCCCGACCACTGGCGGCGACCACCTCCTCGACCCCACCACACCCTCGCTGCGCTCGCCGAAGGGGCACATCGAGCAGCGCACCGACGAGCTGAACCGGATGGCGCGCAGCAGCGGCATGGCGCCCGAGCAGCGACGGGAGTTCATCCGGGCGGTGCGGGAGGCCACGGCCGCGCACGACTGGCCCGAGGCCACCCGGCAGCTGACCAGCTTCCGCGACCACGTCGAAACGCACTCGCTCCTCCGGCACTACGACAGCTTCCGCGCCCACGTGGACAGCGGCTTCGACCGGCTCGGTGCGCTGGACGTCTCCCGGCCCGAGTGGCAGCGGCGGGTGGACGCGGTCGACGACGCCAGGCGCTCGGGCGACCCCGGTCGGCTGGACACCAGTCTGCGGCAGTACACGGCCTTCATCGAGGACCGGATGCCCCCGGAAGTGCTGCACGGCAGCGACGCACCGCGGCCCTTCGACCCACGGGTCGAGGACGTGAACCGCGCACTGGACACCGCGCAGGACCCGCAGGAGGTCCAGGAACTGCGCGGGCGGCTGGCGGAACTGCGCCAGGACGGCGAACTGCGCCGGCGGCTGCACGCCCTCACCTCCGGCGGCTCGGCGGAGCGCCGGGACGAGACCGTCCTCCACGAGCGGTTCTTCCGAGCCCAGACCCCGCAGGAAGAGGCCCAAGCCCGAGCCGAGTTGACGCACCATCGGGAAGTCGCCGACCTGCAGCGGCAACTGGACCGCCTCCAGGACAACGGCACCGAGCCGCCGTCGGCCACGGACGACCAACTGCGCGACCGCTTCCGGACCCTGCTCGGCGCCGACGACGACCCCGAACTGCGCCGTCAGGTGGACGAAGCGCCCGACCGCCAGGCCGCCCACGACGCACTGAACCACCTGAGCGACCTCCGTGAGCTCCGGCAACGGCTGAACCGACTCCGGAACGACCCCGCGACGCCGTCCGACACCAGCGACGCGGCACTGCACGCCCGTCTGCGGGCCCTGACCGACGAGGACGCCGACCCCCACGAGGCCGAACTGCGGCTGCGGCTCGACAACGCGCCCGACCGCCAGGCCGCCTACGACGCGCTGGGCGACCTGATCACCCACCGCGAACTCCAGCGGCGCTTCGACCGACTCCGGGACGCCCCTGAGACGCCCGCCGACCACGACGACTCGGCACTGCACGCCCGCTTCGACGCCCTGCTCGGCGACCCCCGCGCGTCCGAACTGCACCGACAGGCGCGCGAGGCCACCACCGTCGACGGGAGCCGGCGCGCGCTCGACCTGTTCGACCGGCATCAGCAGCAGCGCGAGACCGACCGGCTGGCCCGGATCGACGCCGCCCGCCACGAGACCGACCGGCTGGCCCGGATCGACGCCGCCCGCCACGAGCTCGACTCGCTTCGCGACGAACGCGACCGACATCTGGCCGACGGCAACGACGACGCGTTCAGCCGGACCACCGAGCAGATCAGCCAGACGCAACGGCGGCTGGACAGCATACGGCCGCTCACCGAGCAGATGCGCGACCTGCACCAGGAGCTGAGCCGCCCGCTGGAGCGCCCCGAGGACGTCCGCCATCTCGACCGCATCACCGACAACGCGGTCTCGGTGCGCGCCCGGACCGAGAGCGGCGACGGCTCCGACCGCACCCCACCGGTCGACGAGAACGGCGGCCATCGTGACACCACGGACACCGACAGCCTCCTCGGCTCGCTGCCGGACGTCCCCGACCGCCCGGCGCCCGACCACGTGACGCCCGATCGTGTGGAGGTACCGGCGCACCCCGGTCCGGTGACGACGCCGCCCGTCGCGTCGCCCACCGGTGACGAGACGCGCAGGGCCCCGGAACCCGGATCGTCACAGGCGCAGTTGACGACGGAGCGACGGCGACGCGCGGCCGTCGACACCACCACCGAGCAGGACTCCCACGACCCGAACGAGACCCCCGGCGCCAGTGGTCTCGACGACCTCGTCACCGGGCGGAACAGCCCTCACGAGACTCATGAGACCGAACGGACCCCCGCCACACAGTACGTTCGCCATGGTGGCGACGACGGCTCCGACGCAAGCACCGGCGACGACCGTCGCTCCAGCGGCAGCGACTCCGGCAGCACCGGCCCCGCCTCGGGCAGTTCCTCCGACGAGTACTTCTCGGCACGCAGCAGGCCGAGCGACATCGAGGACGCGGACGAGAACAGTGACGCACCCGGTCCGGGAGCGGCACCCGGCACCGACGAGCCGGACGGACTTCTCCCGGGACACCCCGGACTGTCGCAGGGGCACGAGTACTCCTCCGACGACGAGTTCTTCTCGGCCACCAGCAGCCTCCGCGACAGCGACCACGAGCATTCCGCCGACGGATCCTCCGACTACGACGGTGACGCGGAGGACGAGGGTGGCCAGACCCGGCCGACGGATAGCCAGGGGTCCAGCAGCCGCACCAGCCGCGCGAGTTCTCCGGGCGTCTCGGCATCGCCGCCCGCCACCCGGTCCAGTGGCGACGGCACCCGTGCCTCGGACGGTTCCCGCAGTCGCCGGGAGTTCGGCTCGGCACAGGCACAGCTGAGCCGGAGACCGGAATCCCAGGAGAGCGACAGCATCGACACGGATACCGAGCAACGGCCGGAGCAGTCCGTTTTCGACCCGCACGCGGTCCCCAGCACCGACGAGTTCGACAGCCTCCTCGCAGAGCCGAACGACCCGATCGAGAACCCGCAGGACGACAACCCGCAGGACGGGCGCGACCCGGGCGGCACCTCCACCGACGAGTCATCCGGCTCCGCGGACAGCGACACCGGCCACAGCCACATCGGCCACGACGAGGACGCGCAGAGCGCCACCGGCCGGACGGCCACCGATCACAGCCACATCGACCGGAGCAGCACCGACCACAGCGACACCAGCGACACCGGAAGCACCGGCTCCCGCAGCGGAACGGCCGCCGACGGCACCGACCGGGACAACCGCTCCGCCGCCGACCGTCGCAGCGAGGCCGACGAGGCCGACACGGAGAGCGTGACGGCACCGCAGGAGAACGAGGCCCCGAATCCGCAGTCCGAGCCGACACCGCCTCCACCGCCCGCCGAGTGGCACCGCGTGTCCCTGGCGGGCATCAAGATCACCAACGAGCCCGGCCCCGCCGCCGTCCGCTCCCGCCTGCACGCCCTGCTCGGCGGCCACGCCGACGAACAACAGGTGAGGCAGCGACTGGACGTGCAGCTGGATCCGGCGAACTTCCGCAAGCAGCACGCCGCGATGGTGAACGGGGGCTGGCGCTTCCCGCTCCGGGTCGGGGAAAAGCCGTACGAGGTGCAGATCTCGGCGACCGTGGGTGCCTGGACTCGCACGGACACGGCCACCGAGTCCGCCGCGCCGGAGGTGGCGAACGACGGCGAGGGATACGAGATCCCGTCCGGGTCCAGCCACGAGCTAGGCATCGCCAAAACCCAACTCGCCTTCAGCGAGGCCGGCCTGGACCTGTCCCCGGGCTACACCGGGTCGATCGACCCGACGGCGACCGCGAACGGCTCTGTGACCATCGCCCTGGGCGGGGCCGGTCACACCACCGAGACATCGACCAAGACCACGGCGACCGGGGCGAACAAGGTCGCCTTCACCGGCCAGGCCGACCGGTACACCTCCACCTTCCGCTACGAGGTCCTGGTCCGCGACGAGGAAGGCACCCCGCTCGGAATCGAATTGACGGAACATCAGGACAGCATCGACGACACGGTGACGGCCGACATCCCTCGGACCGCTGAACCGTCCGGGGCTGACCGTCGGGACTGGGAAGGCTGGGAACCGCCGTCGACGGCGCCGGCCGCCGCACCCGCGACGCGCATGCGCACCGCGCCGGCCACGGGCCAACCGGTGACCGTCACCGGCCTGTCGGCGGCCCGGGACGCGGTGTTCGCCGCCCTTCCCGCCGAGCGGCGACCGGACGGCCTGGCACATCAGGCCATCGTCGACTTCTTCAGCCCGGAGAACGTGGCCAACGGCTTCCAGCACGCATCGAGCTGGGGTCTGGCTTCCCCCGGCCTGACGTTCACGCAGGGGCCGGCCGGCTTCCTGCGGCTGACCCTCGAACCGGAGCGGTCCGAGGTGATCGGCATCGTCGACGGGAAGAACGTGGTGGGCGCCAAGTCGTCGACCGAACAGGCCAGCAACCGGGTGGACAGCAGTAACTGGGCACTGGGTGGCGGCGGTGGCGCCGGCCGGCAGACGTGGCACTCGGCGACGGACGCGGAGAGCGCCTGGTGGGGTGGGACGTTCGGCTACAACCACACACGCACCACCACACACGCGGCGAAGGCCAGGACCACCGTCTCCACCGAGGAAAGCCACGAACGGCCCAGCCCGGCCCAGCTGGTGACGACCAGGGTGCGGTTCCGCGTGGAACTGATCCGGCACCACGTCTCGGTGGGAACGGACGGTCTCCGAGGAAGCAGGAGCAGCCCGATCACCCTGCCGCCCGCCCAGCAGGACCCTCCTCGGGCGACCCCGCCGGACGTCACGCACGCCCCGCGCACGACGGACGACGCGAGCCCACACCTCGTGATCCAGGTGGAAACGCCACAGCCCCCCGAGGTCCTCCGGCTGCTCCCGCGTCCGGACCTGCGACCGGACGTGCAGGCCGAGAGCGCCCCGGACACCGCCGCCGGGTCCACGGCGACGGTGCAGCGGGCCGTCCGGCCCGCGCCCGGCATCGCCGACCTGCGCCACCCGCTGGTCAGGCAGCGCACGTCCTACCTCCAGGTCCCGGGCTCGGCCGAGCTGGTGGAACACATCGTCGGCAGGCTCACCACCCAGGCTCCGGGCCTGCTGCCGCCCTCCCCCGCGGCGGCCCGGCGGATCACCCCACAGGCGTGGACCAACCTGCACCGCCTGCAGCAGCGCCTCTCCCCCGACGCCCTGCGTGCCGGGGCCCGGCAACTGCTCGACGGCACCCTGCGGATCACCCTGGACAGCTCCCACCTGCCGCTGCTCAATGGCCGGACGCACGAGATCGTGATCCGGCTCGATCCGAGGAAGGGGCACCACCTGTACTCGGACACCTCCACGGTCAAGGACATCGTCAGCCGCGCCAGCGGCGTGGACACGGCGGTCGGCCGCGCCGGCAAGCACGTCCTCACCGGCGGCGGCAACGCACGCCGGGCGCTGAACCCGCCCGACACGATCCGCCTCTTCGGCGCGGCCGGCGTGGAGGTCTCACGCGCGAACGCGCACCAGGTCACCACGGGTGCCGAGCGCGAGGTCAAGCGGGAGTTCAGCCAGGAGGGAACGGGTGACGCGTTCGAATACCCGGTCGGCTACCAGGTGCTGATCGGGCTCGCGGACCCGGCGCAGCCCACCCGGACACTGCCGGATCCGCAGGCCGTGGCCGACCCGCGGGTCACATCGATGCCCCTGGAGCAGGGACACCTGGTCCTGGAGGTGCGCCGGCCGGCCGAGGTCGTCCCCGACCGCCCCGCCCAGACCCTCGACCGGCTGCCCCTGCTGCACGTCGTGCGCGACGTCGCCGACGTGGAGCAGTTCCGGGAGCAGGTCGGGCAGACGCTGAACGGCGCCTACCGCAGCAGAGCCGACGGCATCGAGGCCGCGTTCGACCCGCTCCACCGGGACCTTCGCGACGCCCTGGATCTGCTCAGCGACCCCCTGCAACTGCGCGGCGTCATCTCCTCCTCGGTCGGCAGCTGGGCCAACACCGGTGACCTGCACGTCGGTTCGGGCCGACAGCGGGACACCGTCGGACTCTCCCTGCACACCCGGCTGGGCCAACTGCACTACCAGGAGACCCTGTCGGGCAACGGGAAGCTCGCCGTCGAGATCAAGTCCGGAACCTCCGACGCCGTGGCTGACAAGCGCACCACCACCGGCAAGGGCACGGTCGGCGTGGACGGCGGTCTCGTCCCGGAGACCCCGCTGGGCCTCCAGACCTCCCGGTACCAGCTCCGCGGCGGCGTCAAGGCCAAGGGCTCCTACGGGGTGGACGACAACGACTCCGTCAAGGAGAAGATGTCGACCAGCCGCAAGCTCGCTCAGAAGGGGACCTGGCACGTCTACCGGACCGATGCCGAGATCACCCTGCGCGGGCGGCTCACCGGCCCCACCGGCGACGTCACCCACGGCCCCGCCCGCACGAGCACGCACAGCGTCCTCGTCCTGCTCTCCGACGCCGACGTACGAACGCTCACCACCACACAGCGGGACACCACGGCGGACCGGACGGCCATCGCGCCGGCCCGGCGCCGGGCCATGCTCCTCGACGCCCGAGTCGCCGGCGGCGCCGTCGCCGAGATCCGAACCTCCGACGACATCCTGCGCGAGATCGACCGCCAGCTCCGGGCCGACCATGTGCAGGACGGCCCGCCGCTGGCGGCGCTGCACTTCGCGGACACCTTCTCACCCGAGAGCCTTGCCGCGAACTTCGACGACCTGCTCAACAAGGGCATCTTCGACCACCACGCGCACGACGGCCGCTTCGGTCCCACCGTCACCAGGGTTCTGGTCCGGGGCATCGTCCCCGAGGACGGCTGGCGCGACCTGGGGGAGCGCTCCACCGCCGAGACCACCCGCAAGGTGACCTCGGCACGGACCGTCAAGGGCAATGCGGGGGACAGCCGCTCGCTCGGGCTCGACGTCAACGTCCGCCCCTCCTACGGCACACCCCGGGCCGTGACCCACTTCAGCAGCGTCACCTGGGCCCCGGGCGCCGGCGGCGAGCGGAGTCTCAGCCGGGGCAGCGAATCGGGCATCACCACCAAGGTGGAACACAAGACGTCGAAGTTCGGCGGCGGCGTCGCCTTCGGCACCCGCATGACCTTCGAAGTGACGGTCGTCCGCCAGGTCAACGGCCGGTACGTCAACCTCCCCGAGCGTCCCCGGCCCGTCACCCCGGCGTGGGACGTCAAGGTCTGGGTCCCCACATCGATGACCCGGCTGGAGGAGAATCCGCCCCCCTCACCGGGACCTCTCGGAGACCGGACCGACTGGCAGCAATCACTCGACTCGGGTCACGACCTGGTCGGATTCAGCCGGGCCGACGAGCTGCTGGAGAGGGCCACCAGCGTCCTGACCACCATCCGCCCTTGGGGCACCGGCCCGCTGGGCCGGATCGGTGCGGCCGCCTCCTCGCTCCACCGGCAGGGCCGGCAGGTCGTCGGCCCGGCAGCCCGCGTACTCGCGGCCACCAGCGTCCTCGGACCGGTGCTCACGAAGGCCGAGCAGGTCGTCAACTCCTTCCTGGCCGACCCCCGGCTGGACGCGGCCAACCCGTTGGTCATCGAGCGCGGCCTGTCACCCGAGCAGCAGGCCGCGCTCCGCCAGGCACTCTCCCCGCAGTCGCTCGCCGCGGTCTTCCACCGGCTGCAGGCCGGGAGAACAGGAACGGTGACCGGGACGGGCTACCACACCGTCCCGCTCGGTCTCGACGGCCGGACCCACCTCGTGCTGAGTCTGGAGCCCACGAGTGCGGCACAGGTGATCGGCACCCGGACCGGCGGCGAGGACGAACTCACGGGCTCGACCGAGGACGAGTCGGCCACCACCTCCACCGCCGCCTACTCCTGGACCGCCTCGCCGTTCGACGCGCTCGCCCTGACGAACGCTCCGATCGTGAGCATCCCGTTCAACAGTGCCCGGTACGGTCGCAACCAGACGGTGGACCGGCCGGTCCCGGTGACCCGGCCCCCGGGGACCCCCAGCAGGACGCTGCCGCCCGGCGCGGTTCCCCACGACAAGCCGGTGACCGAGCCGGGCAAGGCCAAGGTGTCGGACCCCTCGGTTCTCCTGCGCCAGCAGGTCCGGATCACGGTGCGCCGACACGACCACGAGCCCTACGGCGAGGGCGAGACGGTCACCGGCGACCTGTACTACTGGTCCACCCGACACCACGACACCCCAGCGGAAGCGGAGGCGCCGGCTCCCGCGCCCACCATCGCCGTGGAGCGAGCAGCTCCCGTCTCGCCCGCCCCCGTCCCCATGGAACGGGCGGCCGCTGCGCCGGCCGGGACCCACGTGGACGCCGGCACCGGCACCGGCAGGCAGCATGTCGTGGAGATCCATCTCGATCCGGACGCCATCGAGCTGACCCCCCGCCAGCAGCGCACCGTCACCGACGTCGCCGACCGGGTGGCCGAGCTCGGTGCCCGCAGCGCCGAGGCCGGCGGTAGGCCCCCCGTGGTCACCGTCCACGGCTACGCCGAGGTCCACCGAGGCGGCCTGCCGCACTTCGGGCAGTCGCTCCAGCTCAGCCGGCAACGCGCGCAGAGCGTCGCCGACGCCCTCCAGGCAGGACTGGGCGATCACCCGGTGACGCTGCGGGAGGAGGCATCCGCCCCGGTGCACAGTGAGGGCATCACGGTCCGGGCCCATGCGCACGGCCTGCAGCAGGCCGGACCGGCGGCCGTCGGCGAGCACTCTGCGCGGGCACACGACCGGGTGGTGCTCACCGCCGAGGTGCCCGCACGCCTCGACGCGGACACCCCGCCGCATCCGCCCGGCCCGCAGCACACCGCCGTGCCGGCCCGGGAGGCGGCCACTGCTCGGCACGAGGAGGAGGCATCGGCCGAGGACGGCGCCGAGCACGCGCCGGCCGTGCGACCGCCGGTCACCCGCGAGCAGTGGCAGCACCGCCGCGACACCGCGCCGCCGGCAACGCGCCGCACCGAGCGCTTCCAGGCCTCTCCCGACGCGCTCAGCTCGTGGCGGCCCGGCCTGCTGACCGGTCGCCTCGTCTACGTCCGTCACACCGTCCGCCGGATCCAGGCGGACGACGGCCGGTGGGTGCGCCTGATCTCCTTCCACCTGCCGGTGCGCCCCGGGCCGGGGATGTCGCACGAGCAGCTCCCCGGCTTCCAGGACCGGATCCGCGCCCTGCTCGACGAACGCCTGAACACCGGCCTGCTCCTCCCGCGTTCCGGTGACCAACTGCACTTCGAGGCGACCTTCACGCACGCGCCCGACCATTCCGAGGCGATCACGGTAACCGGGCCGCACGAGTCCCGGACCACCGCTCCGGCACGGGCCAACCAGCACTACCTGGACCTGGAGCACACGGACGTCGACCTGCTCCACGAGCTCCTGCACTACGCAGGTCTGAACGACGAGTATCGGGACCCGGACTCGACCCGCCGCACTCCGACGGCGACCGACGGGCTGATGGGCGGCACCCCGGAGCCTGCCCCCTTCATGCTGCCCCACCGCCATCTCGCCGAGATCGAACGGATCAGCGAGGACGGCACACCGCTGCGCGACCATCCATTGCCCACCGGGGACCGGCGGCCTGCCCCGGTCGCCACCGCGCACGAGACGGGTCCGGACCCGCTGCCACCGGACGAGGCACTCACCCACCCCGCCGCACGCGCCCCG
This sequence comes from Streptomyces sp. NPDC042002, assembly GCF_055588305.1. Taxonomy (NCBI): domain Bacteria; kingdom Bacillati; phylum Actinomycetota; class Actinomycetes; order Kitasatosporales; family Streptomycetaceae; genus Streptomyces; species Streptomyces sp. NPDC042002. The sequence goes on from NZ_JBVJCT010000034.1 coordinate 42,145, forward strand.
GGAGACGGCGCGGGCTCGAAGCGGCAGCCGGGCGACGACTTCCGCACGCCCCGCCTCAAGAAGGCCTACACGGTGAGCTACGAAGACGAATCGGACTCAGGCAGCGGAGACAGTGATGACGAGCAGATGGCCGGGCCGTCCGACGGGCAGGCCATGCCACCCGTTGCACGGCGGGCGATGAACCAGCCGCACCCCCAGCGCACCCACACCCACGACGACCCGCACACCCCCGAAGCGCCTCCCGCCGCCACCGTGCAGCGCATGCCCACCACCCGCCCGACGGTCAACGCCGGCACCAACGACGAATGGGAAGCCCATAACACCCCCGGCCGCGCCGACGGGATCGTCCTCAGCGGCCACGGCTCCTGGGACCATGCGAACGGCGAGTTCCAGGTCCCCGCAGGCGTCAAGGTGCACACGTACTGCATGCACGGCAACACCGTCCTCGACGCCAACGGAGCCCGCGTGGAGACGGGCGACAGGGACCTGCTGCCCCAACGCGTCCGCGACGGCCGCCACACCATGCCCGACTACACGATCCACGCCCCCAGCGGCCTGGACATCCACGGCTCCCCGGTAGCCATCACCGCCACCAGCGGCGGCTACGACGTTCAACTCGACCCGACCCAGCCCACCACCGTGACGGTCCTCGCCCTGAACGACCGCCAACTGGCGGGCCGTTCCCTCACGTTCACCCACGACATTCGGCTGTCGGCACTCCTGCGCCCGGGCATGGGCAACGTCCACTTCGCGGCGTGCCTGCATCTGGAGATCCCGGGGATGGCGGGCAGGACGCGCAACCAGGCATAGAAATCAAGCTACTTGAGAGGGAGGGGGGCCGATCGGTGCGCAGCGACCACACCCCGGATCAGGCCCTCGTCCCCAGGAGCGCCGCAATACCCACTTCCTGGTTGCTACGGTCCGACCGTGTCTCTGACGGACCTCAGCAACAGTGAGCGTTTTCCAACCTCACGCTGACGCGTGGTGAAGGGCGAGGGCAGTCTTCACGACGTCGGTGATTCGGTTGGTGCTGCAGCGGAGTTTCCGTGGGAGGCGCCAGCCCTTGAGGGTGGCCATGGCCCGCTCGCCAGGGCAACGGGTCTTGGCGTGGGTGGTGGTGTGGCGGCGCTTCCATCTCTTGAGGCGGCGGCCCCGGAATGGTACCCGGACGGGTTCACCGGCCCTCTGGTACGCCTTGTCCGCGCAGTATTTGAGCCCCGCGTCGGCGAGGGCTTCGATGATCCCGTGCTGTCGCGTGGCGGTCAGGTCGTGCGTCGAACCGGGCGGAGCCGGCGAGGCCCGGAGCGGCCGTCCGAACGGATCCGTGAGGATCTGGACGTTCATGTTGTGGCGTTTGTGTTTCCCGGAGTGGTACGGGGTGTCGGCGGCGATGTCCCCCAGCCTTCGGCCGGGAGGTGCCCCCAGTCGATCGGCGGCAGGGTGCCGTCGAGGATGACGGACGCCTTCGCCCGGATCGTCCTCATCGCCTCGGCCAGGGGCGGGGCAGGGGCGGACAGGGTGTCGACGGCTTCACGTATGCAGCGGTGAACGGTCGTGATCCCGATGCCGAATCCGGCGGCGGGTTGGGCGTAGGTGTCACCGCACCGTGGATGGGCCGGGGCGAGCAGGGCCTGACGTGCGGCGGAAAGGCGCCGCCGCCGTGTTCCGATCTCCTGCCGCCCGGCTGTCAGTTGTCCGGTCAGGAACCGCAGGGTGCGGCTGGGCAGATCAATCGAGGACGGGTGGACAAGCACGCGAAGCTCCTGGCAGACACGGGTGATCTTGGTTGAGGACCCGTCTGTCAGGGCTTCGTCGCTGCGCAGGACTGTCCAACTCGCGGTCAACACCACCAGCTTGGAAAAGGCTCACTGCCGAGCACGACCTCAGTCGGACAGCGCGACCGAGGACCACATGCCGAACCACTGCTCGGCGCCCCAATCCTCGTACCGTTGCACCTCGGTGAACCCCAGCTTCGCCGCGAGACGCATCGAGCGCTCGTTGGCAGTTTGGGTGGTGAGCACCACCGGCTCGCCGGGCAGCGCGCCAACGCACCAGTCGAGTGCCGCCGCGCACGCCTCCGCGGCGTACCCGTGTCCCCACGCCCGCGGCAGGAACATGTAGCCGAGCTCGGCCTCCGAGGCCCCGGGGCGGACGTGGATCGGATGCTCCGGGTCGCGCCGGTCGAGCGTGACGATCCCGATCATCGCCCCGTCGAGATCGACCACGAAGAGGCCAGGGCGCCGCTTGGGCGCCTCGGGCACCGCACGCTCGAACTCGTCACGCTGTCGAGGGCCACCGATGTAAGTGCCCACCTCGGGCGAGGTGAACAACTCGATGACCGCCGCACGGTCCCGGGCCTCGGGCTCACGGAGCACGAGCCTTTCGGTCCTGATCGGGGCAGGTGGCCAGGCGACGGGTCCTAACTCAGTCATGCAGCCAGCTAATCAGCAGGCTCGGTAGCGATCAAGGCTCGCGGATCGGTCAACCCGCCTGCCCGGGCCCGTCCTTCTTCTTTCACATCCCCTCCAACGAGCCACAACCCGCACTGCTTCACCCTGCGGGTTTAAGGATGGGATCTGACGTCAATTCTCGTGAACATCCACGGCCCCGCCGATCGTCCATCGCCACCCAAACCGATGGACAAACGCTGCTGCTTGAAGTGAACGAAGCCACACCGCCCAGGAGCGGTGGGCTGGCCTCTGACCGCAGGCGGCTGGCGGTGGCGGGGCGAGCTGCTGGACCGGGCGGACATGCCCGTGGCACGGTACGGCAGTGGACCCGCACCTGACACAGCACGGGATGGGACTGCCGCCGCCCGCGGGCCGCAGGTTCACGCAAGTCTCCGTCGACTGCGCGTGATTCAGCGCTGGCGGCTGAACGGCCACCAGCTCCGGCGCGTGCGGCAGGGCGGGGCAGCCGGCCGTGGTGGTGCCGGAGGCCGCGGCGGCACGGGCGGGTGTGCCGGGGCCGCGGGTCCAGGAGGCCGGCGTGTTCGGACCGGATGCGTACGGTGAAGCCGCGCCCGTCGGCGAGCCGGAGGACCGGCCGGTCCTGGCTGTCCTGCTCGACAGCGGTGACACGACCGTAGACGGCTACGGGGTGCTCGGGCTTCGACCCGCCGGTCAGACGCGCATACAGCCGGGCATGGTCGCCGGATGCGGGGCCGTGGCAGAACTCGCCCCAGCCCACCGCCGTTGTCTCGCCGGGGCGGCGCACCCTGAACTGGGCGACCACGTCGGCGTCGTAGTCGTGCTTCTGCAGGAACCGGGCGATGACGACCGCGCTGTTGATCAAAGGGGGCAGCAGCGGCCGCACCGTGGAGATGTTCACGCCGAACCGGTCGCCGGGGCCGACGGGGCCGGTGTCGACGGCGGGGGTGGTGGCGCCGATCTGGCCCAGGTCGTCGGGCAGCAGCAGGTGCAGTTCGTCGCCTTCGATGACGGCCATGCCCTGGGAGCCGTGCGCGATGTTCTGCAGGACTTCGGTGGGGTTGAGGGGGCATACGTCCTCGTGCTGCCGGTCCCGGGCAAGCCGGAACAGCGCGGCCCGGGGAGCGCGGCCCACCGTGGTGCGCTGGGACACCACCGGCGTCATGCAGAACGCGCAGATCAAGGGGACCTTCTGGCGGCGCCACCAGGGTTCGTCGTCGATCGCGTGCGCGAAGACCTTCTCGCCGACTGTGCCGTCCTGGTACAGGCGTGCCTTCTCCAACGCCTCCAACCCCCTTGATCCACAAGGCTTCAGGGGACCACGAATGCCGGGTGTGTGGAAAGACGGGCTACGGCCAGCAGGCGATCCGTAGGCGCCTGCCCGGGCAACAGCACGACGCCTCGGGCCGACGGCGTAGTTCGGGCCGTCCGGCGCGCATACTGCAACGCTGCGCGCCCCGGGGCCGGACACGCCTGAGGGGCCGGCACATTGTGCCGGCCCCTCAGATTTCAGTAGCGGGGACAGGATTTGAACCTGCGACCTCTGGGTTATGAGCCCAGCGAGCTACCGAGCTGCTCCACCCCGCGTCGATTGCTCCATCCTACGCCAACTGTCCCCACACCAAAACCATGATCGACAGTCTGCCGCGAGGGCGCTGGCGAACACGGCTGTGGCTGCACCAAAGGTCGGGTTCCGCCGCGGAGGCCAATCGCTTCAGCCGCGAGTGTGACGCCGTGTGACAGCCCTGCCCGAGCCCCGGCCGAGGACCTCGGGCCGCACGGACTGGGGTGCGGGGGTCAGCGGGCGAGGACGACGGCGATGCGGTCCTGGTTGGCCTTGCTGCGGTTGCTGGCGGCGGAGACCGCGATGAGGGCGCGGTCGTCACCCAGATCGTTGGCGTAGGCCTCGCGTTCCTTCGAAGAACGCCACGGTGGCGCGCTACCTCGCAGCCGGCCTCCGTGTTGGGTGCGGCGTTCGCCGAGTACGGGCGGGTCGACACGACGATGCACCTGCTGACGGTGGTGGACCCGGGTCGACGATACCTACCGCCGGACGATGAACCGGCAGCTCACGGTGCAGGAGCCGTGGCACACTCTGGCCACCCTGTGCCACGGCAAACGCGGCCAGATCCATCAGGTGTACCGCGAGGGGCAGGAGGACCAGCTCCGATCACGGCTTGGTCCTGAACGCCGTGGCGTGTGGAACTCCCGCTACTTGAACGCCGCGGTCGACGGGGGATCGACTATGGGGTGCTGTCAGCGGTGGCCTTCGCCGGTTCGGTGTCGACGTTGCGGCGCCGCTCGGGTCGGGTGAGCAGGTAGGCGGACGACAGGGCAGCCAGGCTCGCGATGGCCAGCAGGAGGATCCAGTAGTCGATGACGGCAATCAGTGCGGCGCCTGTGGCGATCGCGATTGTCTGCAGAATGGAGAGTGCCACGTTGAGTGCTGCATCCGTCCTGCCCATCAGCTCTGGTGGTGTGCGTCGCTGAAAGAGGGTCATGATGCCGACGGTGATCCACGGCAGGCTTGAGCCGATGAGTGCGACGCCCACGAGCACGGCTGGCGTCGAGGATGCTGTCAGCAGCAGGAACCCGACCGTGGCGCCGGCCAGGCCCAGGGCGACGAGGAGGCCTTCACTGAGGCGACGCATCAGCGGGGCCGCCGTGACGCCGGAGGCGACCGCGCCGACTCCCTGCGCTGAGATTAGAGGACGTCCCGATTGATTGAGCGATAATTCATGGATTATGCCAAGTTATGGGCGTTTCGCCGGTTGCTCGTTTTGCGAGGTTCGAGATCATCGCGATTCGGATCACGCTCTCCGAGTGGGCGGGTTTGGCCTCGTAGTCGCGGGCGAGTCGGCGGTGCATCATGATCCAACCGAAACTTCGTTCTACGACCCACCGCCTCGGGACCACTGAGAACCCCTTGACCTGGGTGTTCCTCGGGACGACGTCGACGTCGATGCCGAGAGTGGCGCCGTGTTCGATGGCCTGGGTCTTGTAGCCGGTGTCGACCCAGGCCTTGGTGATCGTGGGGTGGTCGGCGGCGATCCGGGTGAGGAGCTGTTTGCCGGCCTCATTGTCGGAGATGTTGGCGGCAGTCACCATGACCAGGAGTAATAGGCCGAGGGTGTCGACGACGATGCTGCGTTTGCGGCCCACGATCTTCTTGCCGGCATCGGTTCCCTGGCTGTCGGTGGGGACGCTGGGGGCGGTCTTGACGCTTTGGGCGTCGATGGCGCAGGCGGTGGGCTCGGCGGTGCGTCCTTCCTGCTCACGGACCATCCGGTGCAGGCGGACGCCGAGTTTCTCGATGGTGCCGTCGGCTGTCCAGTCGGTGAAGTAGCTGAATACGGTGGTGTGTGGCGGGAAATCGTGCGGAAGGTAGCGCCAGGGGACGCCGGTCCGGTTGAGGAAGAGGATCGCGTTCATCACTTCGCGCAGGCCAGTGACCTTGCCGCCGAGGTTGAGCGAGGTCTTCTGCCGCTCGGCCCGCCAGGCCGTCAGGTCGGTTCCATCAGGGCCCAGCGGGCGTCGGACAGATCGCTCAGGTAGGGCTCGCGTTGCTTCGAAGAGGTCATGAGGATACTGACGCACGAGGTGTCCAGCCGGGCATATCGCTCGATCGGGCGAGGCAAAAGCGGCGTTCACGCCCGTATTCAAACCGGACAGGAGCTCTCGGTGAGAATCGGGGCAAAATGCAAGGTCATGTCCGCCTCGGCTGGTGCGACATACTGCTTGTTCTGCCTGTATAAGGCCAATCCTGGCGGGTATTAAACCCTCTGAAATAGTCGCAAAGGTAATGCGGACGTCCTCTGAGACTTCACCGCTGCGTCGATACCCTCGGCGTACGCGTCGGAGAAGGTTGTGCTCGCCTGTGGCGTTCGCCGCCCAGATCGTCTTACGGGGTGGTGCCACGAGCGGCGGGGCTTGATTCCCAGCGTGAGCGGTGAAGATTCACTCATGACAGACGATCAGGAGCGATTCCCCCTGTGGACGCCTCCCCAGCCGATCAAACTCCCCGGTACAGGCGCGATCGACTACTGCGTGGCCAACGACGGATCGCAGCGGCCCAAGGGCACCCGCCGGCGCAGCCAGCGCGACAGCCGGTACGTGACCACCTGCCAGGAGGGCGCCCTCGGGCAGGTGGACTGGATCGAGTCCCGGTCGCCCGCGGTCACCACCACCGTTCGATCCCCGCAGACCGGGACGCTGGACTCGAAGGGCGACAACGGCAACATCTCCAGCGTCGGCGCCGTCCTGACCGTGGAAGTGTCCTGGGGTCAGGAATTCCAGGAAGCCACCGTCCGCTACGACGCCGAGTGCTGGTTCTGGGACGCCATCATGTGGCACCGCGAGGGAGAAGGCCTGTCCGAGGAGTTCAAACCGGTCATCGACGGGACGATCGCCCTCAGCCAGGACCAGAACGTCCTGCAGAGCCACGCCTTCCACGCCGGTACGGGATCAGATTCCTACCTGTGCACCGTCACACGCACCTACACCAACCTGCAGCCCGGCACCTACCAGGTCGAGATCACCGGAACCAAGACCAAGGGCAGACGCACCACCGACGGCAAAACCCGCACCGGCAAGGACCGAGTCGTGCTCCAGAAACACACCGCCACGTTCACCACCGGCTGACCCGGCTGCGCGGCACATCCGCCACTCCCGACACCGAACGAACACCGCGCCCGCGTGCGCGTCACCGAAGACGACACTGGTGTTCGGGCAGTCCTCGGCCACCCCGAGCAGGGCCTGGCGCTCGGCGTCGTCGGCGGCAAGGTTCCAGCGCAGCTTCGTCGCCGTCCACTGGGCGACGTACTCGCAGTGGCAACCGCCAGCCAGCGGCGGCCACTGCGCAGGGTCCTTGTCGGCCTTGGACCGGTTCGACTTCGCGGTCACCGCAATCGGCGTCAGCGGGGATACCTGGTCGTTCGCGTACGCCTCACGCCGGGCCGCATCCCACGCGAAGCCACCAGCTGGCGGGGAGCGTCATTCGGAACGTGCGGTATTCAACCCGGTGCACGGTTGCGGGTCCTCGGAGCAGATGTTCGGTGCGCTTGCGGCGCCCAGCGTCAGCCATGGGCTGTTCTGATCTCGGCTGAGTGGAGCCCACTCGATGGGCTCCACCCGGTGTCGGACATCGTGCACGGCCTTGGCCGCAGACTGCTCATCCAGCCCGCAGTGTCCGGTTCTGCCCCTTGACCGCCTCTCGCCCAGACGGTTCGTCCGTGGCCGACGCCACACCGGCTTGCTGGCCCCAGCCCGAGCTACGGACGGGCCACCGTCCGGGGCCACCCCGCCGGGCACACTGTCAGCGGCCTGACTGGGTGATCCCCTCCGCGACCTGCCCGACCACATCGACGGCCCCGTGTCCAAAAGCGGGCGGGTGTTTCTTGACCAAAAACATATGGACCTTCGCGTGATCGCTGATCCCGGCTCGCGTTGATGGCGTTCGTCGAGCAGATGACGGTGCGGATCTCGACGTCAAAGGAGAGGAAGGGCACGAACTCGGCCCAGGCGCTTTCCCAGAGGCGGACGATCACCGGGTACTTCTTGCCCCAGGTCTCGGCGGATTCCAGGAACCGTGCCGTGGCCGCGTCCTCGGTCGGCGCGGTGCAGACGGGCTTGAGCGCCTTGGCGATCTTGTCCCAGTCCGCACGCGAGGCGTATCGGAAGCTGTTGCGCAGGAGGTGGACAATGCACGTCTGCACGACGGTGCGGGGCCAGACGGTCTCGACCGCGTCGGGGAGGCCCTTGAGCCCGTCGCAGACCAGCATCAGCACATCGTCCAGGCCGCGGTTCTTCAGCTCGGTGAACACCTGCAGCCAGTACTTCGCGCCCTCTCCGCCATCGCCGGCCCAGATGCCGAGGATGTCCCGGGTGCCCTCGACGGTGACGGCCATGACGACATAGATGGGCCGGTTCGCGACCTTCCCGTCCCTGATCTTGGTTCTGTCGACGATCTTGTGATCCGGACGGTTGAGCGGTTCGTGCCGACCGTTCGCAATCATGCATCGCGTGCTCTCGTGATGTGCTTTTGGAGCTGTTTCCTTACCTGTCCGCATTGCTCATCGAGGAGGTCGAGCGATGGCCGGACAAGGTGGTGTTGAGGACGAGGATGCGGGCGGCGAGCGGGTCCTGCCGGTGCGGTCAGAGCTCCGCTCGGGTGCACGGCCGGTACGTACGCAAGCTGCGTGACGTCGCCGTGGGCGGGCTCGGCGTGGTGATCGAGATACGCATACGCCGGTTCCGCTGCGAGAACCCTGCCTGCACGGCGGTGACGTTCGCCGAACAGATCGTGGGACTGACGACCCCGCACAGTCGGCAGACCCCGTTGTCGCGCGGGGTGCTGACGCGGATCGGACTGGCCCCGGCCGGCCGGGCAGGAGCCCGCCTGGCCTCCGCGGTCGGCATCACCGTGGGCAAGGACACGCTGCTGCGGCTGGTCAGAGCCCTGCCCGAACCGGAGGTCGGTGAGGTGGAGGTCTTGGGCGTCGACGACTTCGCCTTCCGCAAGGGCCGTCACTACGGCACGGTGCTGATCGACATGGCCACCCACCGTCCACTGCATCTCTGCAAGGGGCGCGAGGGCGAAGACCTCGCCGCATGGCTCCGCGACCATCCCGAGGTGAAGGTCATCCGCCGGGACCGCTCCAGCGGTTACGCGGAGGGCGCACGCATCGGAGCGCCGCAGGCCGAGCAGGTCGCTGATCGCTATCACCTGTGGGCCAATCTCGGCCAGGCGGTCGAGAAGACAGTGAACGCTCGTCGCTCCCGTCTGGCCGAACCGTCTTCCGAACCCGCAGACACCCCCGAGGAACCGCAGGTGGTCCAGCCGCCGGCAGAGCTGAAGATCGCGCCCCGGTGCCCGTCCTGCTCATTCAGGTGATAGACGCTGCGCCGGAACGCGGACTGCAAACGCCATCGTTATGAATACGACTGCTGCCGCCGCCAGGGCAGCCACGGCGAAGGCGGTCTGGAAACCGCCCGCCGACGGTATGGGTACCGCACCTTTGGCGACCGTTGCGGGCTTGGCACTGTGCACCAAGATCTCCGTCATGACCGCGCTGGACACGGTCATGCCGATAGAACGCATGAGTGTGTTGAGGCCGTTGGCCGCCGCCGTGTGCTGAGGCGGAGCGGCAGCCATGACAAGGGCCGGCATGGCGCTGAAGGCCAGGGCGAGTCCGGCTCCGACGAGGACGGATACGAGAACCATCCCCCAGACCCCACCGCGCAACGGTAGGCCTGCCATGTAGCCGAGTCCGATGACCGCGGCTCCCCACGCCAGGATGGAGTCGGCGCCCCGCCGCGCACAGTACCGAGCTGACAGGGGCGAGAGCAGCATCATCACCAAGCCTGCGGGAGCCAGGCAGAGACCGGTGCCCACCATCGAGAGTCCGGAGCCGTACCCGGTTGCCCGGGAAATCTGCAGGAGCTGAGGCAGGATCATCGACAGCGCGAACATGGAGAAGCCGACAAGCAGCGAGGCGACGTTTATGGTGAGCACGGATCTCCCTGCGGATGCACGCAGGTCCACCAGAGCGTCAGGGCGCCGGAGCTGGTGGTGAGCCCAAGCCCAGCCGGTCACGGTGGCGACTCCGAACGCACCGAGAGTGGTGGGACTCCCCCAGCCCCACTCAGCCCCCCTCGCGATCCCCAGCATGAGCAAACTGAGCAGGACAGTGAGGCCGACGGCACCCAGAAGGTCGAACCTGCCGCCCAGTGCTGTCGGTGAGGGAGAGACGCACCGGACGACCAGCAGGAGGTTGACCACGCTCAGCGCGGCTGCCGTCCAGTACACGGCGTGCCAGTCGAAGTGCTGCGCCATGAACGCGGCCAGAGGAAACCCGGCGGCTCCGCCGAGTCCGACGGATGAACTCACCAAGGCCAGCGCACGACCCAGCCGCTCCGGTGGCAACTCGTCGCGCAAGGTGCTCAGGCCCAGCGGCAGAATGCCCGCCGCACAACCTTGTAACGCTCGACCGGCAACGAGCACCCCGACCGAATCGGCCACGGCGCACAGCAGTGAGCCACCGGCCATCAGGGCCAGGCAATAGAGCATCACTTTCCGCTTGCCGTACATGTCCCCCAGCCGTCCAGTGATCGGCGTGGAGACCGCAGCGGCGAGCAGGGTCGCGGTCACAGCCCAGGAGACGTTCGTGGCCGAGGTACCGAGGAGTTGGGGCAGTCGAGGGAGCATCGGCACGGGCAAGGTGTTCATGAGGGAGACTGACGTGCCACAGGACGCCAGGGTCGGAATGAGGGCACGGCCCCAGATGCGTGGCGGTGGAACGTGCTGCACCCCGGTGCGGCGGGCCGTGGTCACCGGCGCTCCTTGCCCTTCTCGAGCTGAGACAGCCCGTGGGCCAGGGCCCGCAGGGTGGGTTCCCGTACAAAGTCGACCATCGGGTACTGGATTCCGAACTCGTTTCTGATCCGGGTGAGGACCCGGACCGCCCGCAGCGAGTTCCCGCCGATGTCGAAGAACGACTGGTCATCGGGGACAGAGGCGATGCCAAGTTCCTGGCACCACGTGTCGTACAAGAACTGCTTCCGCGTATCGCGCAGGTCAGGTTCGATGGATGGGTGCGAGGGCTCCGGCAACCGATCGACTGCCAGCTTGCCGTTGGGCCCCACAGGCAGGTGGGTCGCTCTCACCCACTGTTCCGGTACGAGGTAGTCCGGGAGCACTGCCCTGAGTCCGGCACGCAGGGGTGCCGCCCAGTCCGCGTCCCCGGCCGGTTCCGGGGCAAGGACCACATGGGCTACCAAGGTGCTCTCGCCTTGCTCGTCCGTGCGGGCAGTGACCGCAGCATCCCGCACACCGTCGAGGCGACACAGCTCGGCTTGCGCCTCGCCGGGCTCCACCCGGTGTCCCCGTATCTTGACTTGGTCATCCAGCCTGCCAAGGAACTCCATTGCGCCGTCGGCTCGTTGGCGTACGAGATCTCCGGTGCGGAAGAGACGGTTGCCCGACACAGCGGGGAGGGTGACAAATCGTTCGGCTGTACGCCGTGGGTCACCGAGATATCCGATGGCGGGAGCTGTGCCACCGATGTAGAGCTCGCCGGCCGCTCCCACCGGAACGGGTCGGCCGGTCCCATCGAGCACATGGGTCGTGACCCCGGCGATCGGCCGGCCGATCGGCACGCGGCCGCCGTCCCGCTCCGTCACCTCGTGCGACGTGACGATGATCGATGCCTCCGTCGGACCATACTGGTTGAAGAGCCTCAGCTCCGGATGAGCGTCCAGGAAGGCACGCAGTGCGGGCGTGATCACCAATTGTTCCCCGGCCGTACACACCTCTTTCAGGGAGGGGACTTGCAGCCCGTACTCGGCCAGGTACTTCAGAGGCGTGCTGGGGAGGTGGAGCCGTTCGACCGCGTGCCGGGCGATGAGCCTCTCGAGAACGGCGGGATCTTGTCGTGCCTCCTCGGGCACGATCACGAGCGCGGCGCCGGAGGCCAGCGTCGCGAAAATCTCCTGGACACTGACATCGAAGCCGACTGACGTCCATTGCGCGGTGCGCAGCGGCTTGTTCTCTCGCAGGTGCCATCGCATCAAGTTGACCGGCCCACGATGCGGAACCTGTACGGCCTTGGGACGGCCGGTCGAGCCTGAGGTGTAGATGCAGTAGGCGACGGCGTCGGGGCTGTCCGGCCACACAGAAGCACCGCCGGGCTCGGTGGCTACGCCGTTGCCGGGTTCCTTGCGATCAAGCCCTTCGAGCTCGGAGTCCAGGTCGTCGAGGTTCCTTTGCAGCACCGGATGTTCCTTACGGAACCCCGCATCGCTGACGAGCAACACGGCCGCGCTGTCGGAGACGAAGTAATCCAGCCGCGCCGTCGGCAGCGCAGGGTCCAAGGGGAGATAGGCCGCACCGGTCTTGAGCACGGCGAGCAGGGCGACGACGAGGCTCGCTCCCCGTGCCATCCCGACGGCGACGAGGTCGCCCGGGCCTATCCCCCGGTCGGCAAGGTGGCGAGCCATCCTATCGGCAGCGCTGTCCAGCTCCGCATACGTCAGGACCAAGTCACCGTCGAGAACGGCGGGCTCGTGCGGTACGGCTCTGACCTGGTCTCTGACCAGTCCGTGCAGCGTGGTCGACGGCTCCCTGCCCTCCGAGCCTTGCCAGGCGGCAAGGCGGTCCCGTTCCGCGTTGGTGGGAGTGGTGAGCTCGGCGAGCCGCATTTCGGGATCTTCGCAGCCGCGGCGCAGGACCTGCGCAACGTAGGTGAGTATGCGGCGCACCATGGCTTCCGCGTAGAGGTCGGCGCGGTACTCGATGGTGCAGCGCATGCCGCCGTCGTGCTGAGCAAGGTAAAATGTCAGGTCGAACGGCGCCCGGTCACTGGGGACGTCGAGGAGTTCGGCTCGGACCATGGGTTCGGCGAACTCCACACCAGTGTGCTTCTCGTACTCCACCATCACCTGGAAGAGCGGGTTCGCCCCGGGCACTCGTGGCGGGCTGAGGGTCGTCACGAGGTCGTCGAATGAGACGTCCTGATGTTCGTACGCGCGTGTGCTGCGCTCCAGCACCCTTCGGACCAGATCGCCGAACCCAGGCTCGCCGGACAGGTCAATCCGCAGCGCCACGGTGTCCACGAAGAGGCCAACCGCCCCCTCCGCTCCTGAAGGCCTGTTGGTCACCGCGGTGCCGAGCACCAGGTCCTGCTGCCCGCTCATCTTTCCCAAGGCGGCGCTCACAGCGGCAACCAGCACCATGAACGGCGTTGCTCCCTGACCGCGGGCGAACGCCGACAGGCGGTCAGCGAGATCCTCGCCGAATTCATGGACGAGATGGGAACCCCGGCCGTGCGTACGACCGTGACGCGGATGGTCCGTCGGCAACTCCAGTACGGGCGCCGCTTCGAGTTCCTTCACCCAGAAGTCGAGCCCACCCTCCCTCGGTCCCTCTGTCGGCGGCAGCGTTGCGGCACTGGAAACGAGCGGAGGAAGGTCCGTGGGCAGTCCAGGCCAAACCCGGTAGTACGCGCCGAGGTCGCGGGCGAACACCTGCGTCGAGAGCGAGTCGAAGATGATGTGGTGTGCGAGGAGGAACAGCACGTGCCGTTCGTCGGAGAGTCTCAGCAGGCGCGCGTGCAGGAGCGGGCCATTGGCCAGGTCGAGCACGGTGTGCCGTTCCGCACGCACCGCATCGGCGAGTGCCTCGTCCACCGACACGCCCTCGCAGTCGATGGTCGGGCAGGGCACGGGCACGGCGGGCTGCTCGAACCGTCGTACCTCACCCTCGACTTCGCGGAAGACCGAGCGCAGATGTGGATGCCGGGCGACAACACGGTCGAGCGAGTCCTGAAGCGCGGAGGTGTTCAAGCGTCCGCTGAGGAGGATGCCCTTGGGCTCGTGATAGTCGTTCTGCCCCGGGTACATCTGATCGAGCACCCACAGCCGGCGCTGAGCCGGTGAGGCTGCGGTGCCGGTGTCACGTCCAGGCACCGCGGTACCAGCGGTCCGTTGGACAGGGAGGGTCGGCGAGACGGCAGGTACCTGAGACGGCACCGTGGGGGTACTGGTGGAGCCGGCGGCCTGCCGTTCACGCAGCTCACAGATCAAGGGCAGGCCGGCCGCCATCAACGCGGGCGGCATGCCGAAGTCGACGAAGCAGGCGATCTCGTCTGCTCCCGCATCGCGGACAGCTGCCGCGATCGACGCACTGCTCTCGACCGTGCCGATCAAAGCCCTTTCCTCGCAGTACCGTTCGTAGGCGCGCTGCAGCAGGAAGTCCACGTCTTCCGGCGCCGTCCGTTCCAGATCGGCGTCGAGTCCAAGGCTGTTCGCCACCTTGTCGAACAGCGACAACGAGGACCTCAAGTAGGAGACGAAGGGGCCGGCAGCCTCCTGGCGCGCGATGGCTAGGTCCTGCCCCAGGTAGGTGTGCATGAGTACCACCACCCGGCCGTCGGCAGGATCGAGCCCGTGTTCTTCCCGGGCGTGCCGGTAGAGGGCGATGTTGTCCGCCAGCTCAGCCACGCTCTGAGACATCAGGTTGGTGACGATGCCCAGGCCGTGACGGGCGGCACGGCGGAAGCTGTCCGCGTTGCCGACCACCGCTGCGAAGAGCGGGATGTCTCCTTGTACCGGGCGAGGGAACAGCGTGACCTCGGTCTGTGCACCAGTTCCCGAAGTGGCGGACAGGCGCTCCCCCGCCCAGAGGGCACGCACCTCCTCCAGTTGCTGATACATCAGCTCCTTGTGGTGCCCGAAGTTGTCGGGCGCGAGGACGAAGTCCCTGGCGTGCCACCCGGAGGCTACGCAGACTCCGGCGCGACCGCCGGACAGATTGTCGACCATTGACCACTCCTCCGCGACGCGGACGGAGTGGTGCAGGGGGAGAACCACGGAACCGGCGTGCAGCCGGACGCGTGAGGTACGCGCGGCGAGTGCCGCAGCAAGGACCGAGGGATTGGGGAAGAGGCCGCCGAAGGAATGGAAGTGCCGCTCGGGTAACCAGAGGGCGTGGAATCCGTTGCGATCAGCAAACTCCGCGGCATCCAGGATGTGTTGGTACCGGCCCCCACCGGACTGATCCGGATAGTCACCGAAGAAGTAGAGGCTGAAGTCGACCGCGGCCGCGCCCAGCCTTGCGCTCTTCCCTGCCCCGACGTGCGCATCCGCCACCGGGACCGATCGGCTGCGCATCGGGGCGACACTCCGGGTGGAATGAGCAGCAACGTCATACTCTGTTGCGGTGTTCACCGTTGTGTCCGCTGCCGCGCCGGATGTTTCCCTCGCCTGGGCCCGCTCGGCAATCTCTGCCGGTGGTAGGTGTCGTGCCGCGGACAGTGTGTCGAGTTGACGACCAAGCAGATCGGTGACTTGGTGGACCAGGTTGTCGACGACTCCCAACTGGGCGCGGAGGAACGAGTCCACATCACCGGTGCCGACCGCCGTCGACCGCGCTTCGGCCGCCGGTTCCTGAACCGGCCGCACGTCGCGGTCGGCCCGGGGCGTGGAGCGGCGCCTGGACGGCTCCTGCCCGGCCCCGAGCCCGCTGTCGGCCACGGGCTTCGCCGTCGCGGCCGGCGCATCCGTACTGCCGTCCGCGCCGGCGCCGGGGCGCAGGGAGGCGATTGCCTGGGCCAGTTTGCGCGGGGTACCCCAGCCTGTGAACAGCTCCCGTACGGGAACACGCAGTCCGTGCTCCCGCTCGACGTTCCGCGCCAAGGCGACCAGGCTCAGTGAGTCCCCGCCCATCGCGACGAACCCACTGTCCGCCTCCACTTCCTCGGGCCGCAACCCAAGGTGACGTGCCACCAGGTCGGTCACTGCCGTGAGGAACTCGTCGGACATATGCCGGTCTCCCTGCTGTATGGGCTGTTCGCGCCGCACGGGGCGCCGGTCTGTCGATCGGAAGTCACGGCGCTGGTAGGGAGTCACGGGCAGTGGCACGCGCTGTACGGGAGAAGACCCGGCGCCGAGTTCGACTGGATACCCCTGACAGTGCAACTCCCCGGCTGCCAGGAAGGCCGACCGCACCGGATCGCCGGAGCGGTCCACCGTGGGAATCCAACGGAGTTCGGGAAGTGCCCTTCTGCCGAGCACGGTCAACTCGTCGCGCGGACCGATCTCGATCACCGCCGGAGTGCCTGTCTCGGCCAGCGACTCCAACTGGAGGTCGAACCGTACGGTGCGGCGGGCCTGGTCCACCAACTGCCGGGGATCGATCGCCGACCCGGCTGGATGAAGCCTGCCGTCCACGCCGGAGATCAGGGCGATGTCAAGGCGGTTGAGGTCGCATGCGCGAACGGATTCGGCGTACCGCTCAAGGACCGGGTCGATGAGCGCCGAATGGAAGGCCCGGTCGACGGCCAGTCGGCGCCAGGCGAACTCTCCCTCATCGAGCAGACGTTCCGCATGTTCGATCGCGCTGGGCGCGCCGCTCAGCACCACGGAGTCGGCCCCGTTGCGGGCACCGATGTCGAGTCCGCAGGCTCGCGCGATGCGCCGCGCGGCATCATCGCCCAGGCGGGCGGCCAGCATCATGCCCTCCGCCGTGCCCTCAGCCATCAACCGCCCACGCTCGGCGGTGAGCCGTACACCGTCATCGACCGAGAGGGCGCCGGCAGCGTGGAGCGCCGCGATCTCACCGAGGCTGTGACCGAGTACATGCCGCGGTACGACACCGAGCGCCCGCCAGTACGCGGTGAGCGCCGCTTGGAAGGCGAACAGGGCCGGCTGGGCAAGGCGGGCGGGCAACGCAACGTCCGCGGACCCGTCGAGCAAGACGTCGAGCAAGCCGGGGCCGTGGGCGTCCGCGTGGACGCGATCACAGTGTTCCAGGACCTCCCGTACGACAGGTACGGCCCGGAAGAGCTCCTCGGCCATGCCGTACGTGGCGGTTCCCTGACCGGAGTAGGCCAGCACGACACCGGCGTCGGCGGCCGGAGTGGACCGCCCAGCCCGGTGGGCCGGCCCGCGCTCCCGCAATGGCCCCTCGGCCAGCGGCTCCAGGGCCGCGACGATCTCCGCGCACGAGACTCCGAAAGCCACGGCACGAACCTGACGTTGCCTACGGGTCGCCAGGCTCGCCGCGACGGCTGCGGCGCTGGTCTCCGGATGATCTCGCAGCCAGTCACAGAGACGTGCGGCGAGCTTCTGAAGCGTTCCATCGGTACGGGCGGAAAGCGACACCAGGGTGGGGCGGCTCCGACCGTCGCGCCAGGTGACTGGCTCGGCCTCCGCTGGGGCCTGCTCAACCACGACGAATGCATTGGTCCCCCCGACGCCCAACGCATTCACCCCGGCACGTAACGGCGCCCCGGCTCGGGCGGGGTACAGCGGCCCGTACGCCGTGGTCGGTCTGAGCGGGCTCTTGGCCGTGCCGAGCGCCGGGTGCGGAACGCGAAGGTTCCCCGTGGGGACCGCGGCCCGATGCCGCAGCATCAGCAGCACCTTGATCAGCCCCGCCATACCAGCGCAAGTATCGAGGTGTCCGATGTCTCCCTTGACGGAGCCGATGCCACATTGACCTGTTCTGCTCGAAGTGTCGGCCAATGCTCGGCCGAGCGCCTCGATTTCAATCGGGTCGCCGATCGGTGTGCCGGTGCCGTGCGCCTCGACATAACTGAGATCGCCACCGGTGACCCCGGCACGCCGCAAAGCAGCGCGCACGACATCGATCTGGCCGACGACGCTCGGGGCGGTGAAGCCGACCTTGCGGGCCCCGTCGTTGTTCACGGCCGTGCCGGTGATCAGGCCGAGGATTGGGTCGCCATCGGCGAGCGCCGCTTCCAAAGGCTTGAGCAGGACGGCAGCGACGCCGTTGCCACCTACCGTGCCGTCCGCTTCGATATCGAAGGGACGGCAACTGCCGGACTCGGACAGCACTGCGCCAGGGTGGTACACGTATCCGGACTCTTGCGGCAGATGGAGGGCGGCGGCTCCGGCCAGTGCCATGTCCGCGTCGCCACTTCGCAGCGCCTGCACGGCGAGGTGAACAGCGACGAGGGAGGTGGAACAGGCCGTTTGCACCGACACAGCGGGCCCAGTGAGTCCCAGCCGGTATGCCGTACGAGTCGCCAGGAAGTCCGGCTCGCTGCCGAGCGTGGCGCGCATCGACGTTGCCAGATCGCCGTCGGTGGCAGCCCAAGAAGCCGTCTGATAGTCAACGAGGTTCATCCCGGCGCCCGCGTACAGGCCGATGCGACTGGTGTCGGGAGCATCGGCGTATCCGGCGGATTCCAGCGCCTCATAGGCGCATTCGAGGAACAGCCGATGGGCGGGGTGAGTGAGGGCAGCCTCCGCGGGGCTCATGCCGAAAAACTGAGGGTCGAAGGCGTGAGCGTCGTCCAAGACACCGGCGACCGGTCGGCGCGCTGGATCTGCGACCTCTGCCTCGGTGAGTCCGGCGGCGCGCTGTCGGTCGGAGGTGAATGTGGTCAGACAGTTGCGACCGTGTCGAAGGTTGTCCCAGAACTGGTCCGGGCTGGAGGCGCCGGGGAAGCGCAGCGCCATGCCGATGACGGCGATGGGCTCACCGTCCGCCGCCGCGCCCGGAGGTTGCCGGGTGCTGGGCTCCGGTGCGTCGGGCAACGGCGCGACCTTGCCGAGGTAGGTCGCAAGATAGGTGATTGTGGGATGCTCGAACAGGGCGGACATTGGTAGCTCACGGTCGAATTCCCGCTGCAGTCGTGCCCTCAATCGTCCCAGCGTTACCGACGTGATCCCGAGCTCCCGCAGCGGAACGTCGTCGTACGAACCCTCCGACGCAGGTGCCTCGCCGAGCACCTCGACGACCGCGCGCCGTATCCGCTCGGCCAAAACGGAACTGGCAGCCATCGCCGGCTCCCCGGGGCTGCGGTTCTCCTCCGGTTGGCCGGCAGCGGGGAGTAACGCGGCAAGAGCAGCCCGCTGTATCTTGCCACTTGACGTACGCGGCAACTCCGCGGCCGTAAGCCCGACGAGGTGACCCGGAACAAGGCCGAGCCTTTCGGCCAGCGCCGCGCGCACGGCTCGGACGGCTTCGGTGGTGGGAGCACTGCCGTCCGCTCCGGACAGAAAGACAGCGAGCACCTCGCTGCCCGTCAAAGAATCCGGCACCCCGCACACGGCGACAGCCGTGTCGGACACTCCGGGAACGGCGGCCACCACTGCCTCGATCGCGTGACAGTAGTGATTCGCGCCGTTGAGGACGACGATGTCTTTCCGACGGCCCGTCATGACCACCTGGCCCTCACTGACATAGGCCAGGTCGCCACTGTCAAACCACACGCCCGTTCCCGTTCCTTCGGGAAAGGCAAGGGAGTTGGCTTCGTCATCCCCCAGGTATCCGGGAGTGATCCGCACCGACTTCACCTGGAGCCGGCCGACGGTGTCCTCCGGCAGCACTCGCCCATGGTCGTCGACGATCCGGACGGCGGCGCCCGGTGCCGGCCGCCCGACGGCGACCAGGCACAGCGCTCCTGGGGCGGCGGCATCCAGGTGTCGGACCTGGCCATCCGGCCCGTCGAGCGCTATCGGCTGAACACTTCCGCGTTCCCCGTATTGGCCCCAGGTGATGCCGGTGCAGGTCTCGGACATGCCCCAGCTTGGGATGAAGCAATCACCGCGCACGCCGAACGGTGCGGTGGCAGCCAAGAAGGCGTCGACGACTTCTGGCACGATCTGTTCCCCACCGCTGACGAGCGTACGGATCGTCGACAAGTCCCAGCAACGGTTGGGCTGGTCAACCAAGGCCCGCCGGACCAGTTGGTAGCCGAAGGTGGGCGCCCAGGTGTGCCGTACCCGGTGTTCTGCGCACAGGTCCAGCCAGCACAGCGGATCGCCGAGCACACGCGACGACCGGACGTGCACGTTGGTACTGCCCATGTAGACGGGCAGCAGGTGGTAGAGGAGCAGACTGGCGCTGTGGTCCACGGGCAACCAGTTCAGAGTGGTTTCGTCGGACCGCCAGCCGAGCGCGTCGCGCGACCCCTGGGCGAACTCGAGCAGCCCTTCATGGGTCAGTGGAATCACCTTGGCGCGCCCCGTACTGCCCGAGGAGAGCATGAGCAGCGCCGCCGATGCCGGATCGACGGGGGCGAGCTCGGGCTGGGGAGCCGAACGTGGAACGGCTCTCGCCGCGTCACTGCATTCGGCGGCGTCGACTACGCGGACGCTCGCGTCGAGCCCCGCCGCGGCGAGCCGCACCACGCTCGCCGCGTCCGTGATCAGCTTGGGGCCGTCAAGGAGCGCACAGGCTTCAACCGTTCGCTCGGCGGCCCGGACCCGTGCCGCCTCGTCGTCACCTGCCTCGACTGCCAAAGGAACGAGCCCACCTGCCAGGCAGGCCCACAGAAACGGGAAGAAGTCCGTCAGAGGCAGGCCGTGCAGAAGAACCGGGTCGCCTGGCGCAAAGCCATGGTCACGCAGGACGGACAGGAGCGCACGGGACTGCTCCAGCAACTCCGGATAGGGAGTGAGTAATGCTCGTCCGACGTCGTCCACCGTGAGCACCCCCCGCTCCGGGGCCGTCTGCGCCGCATGGGCCAGCAGCATGCCGACATCACGCGGCGCCATAGGGTCCCGGGTGATCTCGGGTCCATGACATAGGGCGAGCGGCCGTGCGCTGTCGGTCCGACGGGGCGTCTCCTGCTGGCCCATGGCACTTGTCTCCTTGAACGACGGTGCTCAACGGGTGCGGCGCCAGTACGCTCCAACGCCGTCGATGTCCTGAATGGGGTCGGTGATGCCGTGGCGGTCCCGAAAGACGTGCACGGCCTGGCGGCACACGTCAATGATGTAGTCGTCGACGATGACGAAGCCGCCGACCGTGAGCTTCGGGTACAAGTGCTCGAGAGCGACCATGGTCGACTCGTACAGATCACCGTCCAGCCTGATGAGGGCCAGTTCACGGACTGGCGCCGAGGGCAACGTGTTCTTGAACCAGCCCGGCAGAAAGCGCACTTGGTCGTCAAGCAGGCCATAGATCTGAAAGTTGCGTTTTACGGTCTCCAATGAGACGCCCATGACGTCGTTGAACCGGTGCGTGCCGAGTGCGACGTCCTTGGGGTGTGCGCCTTCCGCAACCTCCGGCATGCCTTGGAAGGAGTCCGCGGCCCAGACGATCCGGTCCGTCACACCCCATGCCTGAAGCAACGCCCGCATGAAAATAGAGGTGCCACCGCGCCACACTCCAGTTTCGATGAAATCGCCGGGGACAGCGTCCCGGAGCACCTGTTCGACGCAGAATTGCACGTTGTCGAGACGTCGCAATCCGACCATGGTGTGCGCCACGCTCGGCCAGTCGAGACCGGTGCTGCGGCTGATGAGGTCGTATTCGGAGTCCGGGGACCACTCACTGGCCAGGGGCACGTCCTCGTAGACGACGTTGGTCAGGATCTTCTTCATCAAGTCCAGGTATCGATCACGATTTGTGTCCGCGGTCGCGGTCACCCGTCCCCCGCTCAGTTCTTCGGTCAGTAGTTGTGCCGTCTGCTTGGGGCGTTCCGTGACGAAGAAGTGACCCGCGCCTTCGATGCGCCGCACGTGCACCAGGCCGCCCGCAGCCTCGTTCCAGTCCGCCGCGATCCCGTCGTCCGTCAGCGGGTCCTCGGAGCCGAGGAACAAGACCAGGGGGCAGCCGAGCACGTCCCCGTCGGGCTCGTGTCGGTATCCGGCAAGCAGCCTCCCGTCCTCCCGAACCAACCCGGTGAAGTAGGCGACCGCATCCGGATCCGCAGCGATCTCTCGGGGCAGGCCTCCCAGTTCGACCAACCGGTCGGCGATTTCCTGGTCGGTGCCCCAGCCCGCGTCGGCCGCCACGATCGCGGAGTGCCGCAGGGGACCCGCGCAGGCGGCGACCATCAGTGAGATCGGCCGGGACAGCCCCAACGAGCGGTGGCTCCGGGCCACCTCGTAGGCCAGCAACCCGCCCATGCTGTGTCCGAAGACGGCCCAGCCATCCGACGGTGCCGCCTGGCGTATCTGGTCGGCGATGTCGCGCACCGCATGGGCGAAGTCGGTGCATGGCAGCTCCACGGCTCGCGCGCCACGTCCGGGAAGCTCCACCGGGTGCAGCCGCACGCTGTCCCCGAGGTACAGGTGCAGGTCTCGGAAGACACCGGCGGTACCTCCGGCGGGCGGGATGCAGAACAATGTTTGTGCCATGCTGCCCTCCTCTACCTGCTCATTGGCGAGTTCCAGTGGGATGCCCAGAGTCCAGGCGCTGAGGACGAGCCAACAATACTTCGGCGGCGTACATGGGCGAGGGGCATTTGGATGTTGTCTCAGTTGGCCTGCTGTCTACCGCGTGACGTTGCAGGGTTGGGTTCCGGCGTGGTCGTACGACCATTTCGCGGTTGTGTCGGGAGCGGGTGTGAGCTCGTAGACGTGCCACACATCGGTCGGCGTGTGCCTGCGCGAGCCACGCGCGCGTTGCCGTGTCGGCGGCTGACCTGACTCGTCCAGCACCACGATCCGGATGCGACCGTGGAACGGCCCGCCTTGGACCTTGATGCCCACTTTGCCGTCCACGACCTCGCCACGCAGCCATCGGTCGATCAGCTCCATGTGCTCGCTGCCTTCACCGCTCATGTCGCTGGCCGACCATTGCCGTTGGCCTTCGGTGGGCTCGCTGCTCTGGCGGTGGGCGAGCACGGTCAGTCGGCTCTGCGGTAGCAGATGAGGGTGCCGGCGATGCCGACGAAGCGAGGAAGTGTTCAGCCTTGCGCTCGTAGCGACGGTGCGGCGACGGTAGCCGTACAACCAGGACATCGTCCGCTCGACGACCCAGCGGTGGCGGCCATGGTTCTCGGAGCACTGGTCAACGCCCTGGTCATCGGCTGGTGCGCCCTTGTACTGCGCCGTGGGAGCAACCCGGACACGGCATCCTGATGGCAGAAACCGCTCGGGGAGTCCGGTCAGGTCGGCCGGCGGTGGAGCCCGATGTGCTCAGGCCGGACGGCGTGGATCCTCCAGATACCGCAGGACCGCGGCGACCCGCCGGTCCACCCGGTCCGTCGGCGACAGGTCGAGTTTGGCGAAGATGCTGCGGATGTGTTTGTGGACGGCGCCCTCGGTGACGACGAGCCGTTCGGCGACGGCGGTGTTGCCGAGCCCCTCGGCCATCAGGGCGAGTACGTCCCGCTCGCGGGGACTGAGCCGGTCGAGGCGGGTGTCCTGGTGGGAGCGGGTGAAGAGCTGGGCGATGACCTCGGGGTCGATGGCGGTACCGCCGTCCGTCACGCGCCGCAACGCGTCCAGGAACTCCTCCACCCGACCGACGCGTTCCTTCAGCAGGTAGCCGAGACCGCTCACACCACTGGTGAGCAGTTCGGTGGCGAAGGACTGCTCGACGTACGCGGACAGCACGAGGACCGCCAGGTCGGGCCGCCGGCGCCGGGCCTCGACCGCCGCGACGATCCCCTCGTCGGTGTGGGTCGGCGGCATCCGTACGTCGAGGATGGCGACGTCCGGCTTGTGTTCGTCGATGGCGGCCAGCGCCTCGTCGGGGGTGCCCGCGGTGGCCACCACGTCGAGGCCCTCGGCGCGCAACAGCAGAGCGAGGCCCTCGCGCAGCAAGGGGTCGTCCTCGGCGATCACGATCCGCATGTCACGATCCACAGGGAAGGTCCACCTTCAGGGTTGTCGGGCCGCCGGGCGGGCTGGCCAGGGAGAGGGCGCCGTCGTGCGCCGCGATCCGGCGGCGGATGCCGGTGAGTCCGGAGCCGCCGTCCTCGTCCGCGCCGCCCCGGCCGTCGTCCTCGACGCACAGGTGGAGGCGCCCGCCGCGGCTGCGCGCGATGACGGTGGCGCTTGCGGCGCCGCTGTGTTTGGCGATGTTGGTCAGAGCCTCGGCCACGATGAAGTAGGCGGTCGCCTCGACGGAGGCGGCACACCGTTCGGGTACCGCCACGTCGATCCGGCAGGGCACCGCGCAGTTCGCGGCGAGCCCCGAGAGCGCGCCGGCCAGCCCGCGGTCGTCCAGCACCGGGGGCAGGATGCTCCGGGAGACCGTGCGCAGCTCCGCGAGGGCCTGCTCGGCGGCGGACTGGGCGCGTTCGAGGAGTTCGTCGGCGCCCGCGGGGTCGCGGGCGACCATGCGGCGGGCGGCGCCGAGCAGGACGGTGACGGAGACGATCCGGTTCTGGGTGCCGTCGTGCAGGGAGCGCTCGATGCGGCGCAGTTCGGTGGCGTGGGCGTCCAGGGCGGCGGCACGGGTGGCGGTGAGTTCGGCGACGCGGCGCGAGAGATCCGTTTCCGGTCCGGCCGCGAGGAGCAGGCGTCCGGGCCGGGCCTGGGAACGGGCCATGCCGGGGCCGAGCCCCAGGATGATGGCGATCCAGCCCACGCCCAGCATGACCACGGCGAGCGCCTGTGGCCAGGAGTGTGCGTGGCCGAGCCCCAAGGACGTGGCGGTCGCGTCCTTGGGAAAGAGCTTCCAGTACAGCGGAAAGAGACTGTCGCGCGCGGCGATGACCGGCAGGAGGACACCGAGGAGCCCCAGGAGGAACCCCAGGGTGGCGTGCCGGGCCAGCCAGCGCAGTTCCCGTCGGGTGGTGGGGTCGACGAGGGCGAGCCGCAGCCGTGTCGGCGGAGGTTCCGGGGGGATGACGTCGAGGCCCCGGCGGCGGAGCCGGCCGCGTTCCCGGCCGGCCAGGGCGTGCAGCGCGCTCAGGACCGCGGGCGCCATGAGCAGTCCCACCCCGACCAGGCTCGTCACGGCGGTGACCGCCAGCCAGAGCAGCACGAGCAGCGCGAGGAAGGCCGTACCGAGCCCGGAGGCGAGTTGTGCGATCGCGGCGCCGGCCGCTCTCGTGGTCCCTACGACGGTGTCCCTGAGGCCCACCCGCCCGTCACCGGCTGTCGCGTCCTGCTGGACCGCCATCCGTTCTCCCTCCCTTCCGCCGTGTCTCGCGACCGTGCACCCGCTTCGCGAACGACCCTATGACGTGCACCAGTTCGCCGTCAGCGGCGGGGTGGAGGTACAGCCTGCTGTACCTCGAACCGGGCGGACTGCGGGATCGGCCGGGAGGGGTGTCGATCCGTAGCTTCGGTGATGTCAGCCGGAACCCCCGGACCCATCGCTCAGCACCACGGGAGAAGCCCCATGGCGACCACCGACCCCTACCGCCTCACCACTCCCGCCGACGGCACGCGCGGAGCGTCGCCGCCCGCCGTCACCGGCGGGGAGGTGGTCCGTACGCTGCTCTGGATCCTGGTCGTGGCCGGCGTGGTCGCCAACACGGTGGCCACCTACGCCGAGGCGGACATCCGGGTGCACCTGGCCTGTGGTGCGGTCACCCTCTTCGGCGCGGGCACCCTCGCCGTACGCCACCTGCGGGGCCGTCGATGAACGCCGCCTTCGCCCGGACCCGCCGCCCGGCGGCCACCGCACACGACGCGTCGACGCCGGTCATCGCCCTGGACCGGGTCGTCAAGGAGTACGCGGGAGGCGTACGCGCCCTCGACGAGGTGTCGCTGACCGTGGCACGCGGCACGTTCCTCGCGGTGATGGGCCCCTCGGGCTCCGGCAAGAGCACGCTGATGCACTGCGCCGCGGGGCTGGACTCCCCGACGTCGGGCAGTGTCCGTATCGACGGCCACGAGATCGGCGGCCTGAACGAGAACCGCCGTACCGAACTGCGCCGGGAACGCGTCGGTTTCGTGTTCCAGGCGTACAACCTGATCCCCTCCCTCAGTATCGCGGACAACATCCTGCTGCCGCTGCGACTGGCGGGCCGTACCCCGGACCACGACTGGCTGCGGGCTCTGGTGGAGCGGGTCGGTCTTGCCGACCGGCTCACCCACCGCCCGGCCGAACTCTCCGGCGGCCAGCAGCAACGGGCCGCCGTCGTACGGGCGTTGGTGGCCAGGCCGGCCGTCGTGTTCGCCGACGAGCCGACCGGCGCGCTGGACCTGCGCAGCGCCCACGAGGTCCTCGACCTGCTGCGCGACCTCGTCGACGACCTGCACCAGACGGTGGTGATGGTCACCCATGATCCGGCCGCCGCGGCCCGGGCACACCACGTGCTGGTGATGGCCGACGGCCGGGTGGTCGAGGCCCTCGAAACGCCGACCGCCCCCGAACTGGCCCGCCGTCTCGTCGCGTTGGCGGGGGGCTGAGTCATGTTCCCTCTCGCCCTGCGGATGGTCGGACACCGGATCACCGCGCTGATCGCCGTGGCCTGCGCGGTTCTCGGCGGCGCGGCCCTGATCACCGGTACCGGCGTACTGGCCGAGTCCGGTCTGCGTTCCCACCTGCCCGTCGGCCGTCTCGGCGGCGCGGGCGTCGTCGTCGCGGCCGACCAGGAGTTCCACCCGAGCGGCGACCTGCCGATCGCGCTCCCGGAACGTCGTACGGTCCCGGCCGAACTGGTCGGGAAACTGGCCGAGTTGCCGGGTGTCACCGAGGCGGTCGGCGACATCGGCTTCCCCGCCGCCCTCGTCGACGCCCATGGACAGGTCGTACCGGCCGGGGATCCCCGGGCATCGGGGCACGGCTGGTCCTCGGTGAAGCTGCTGGACGGTGCTCAGGTCCACGGCAGCGGGCCGTCCGGTTCCGGCGAGATCGCCGTGGACAGCGCCACCGCCGCCGCGGCGGGAGTGAAGGTGGGCGACCCGATCGAGGCCGTCGCGGGCGCCCGGCCCGCCGCCCGTTATCGCGTCTCGGCGGTCGTCGACGCGCCGGGCGCCGGTGTCTTCTTCGCCGACAGGACGGCCGTACGACTGTCCGGGAGAGATGGGCGGAACGGCCACTCGCGCGCCGGGACCGTCGACCTCATCGGTCTGCGCACCGCACCCGGCTCCGAGGAGCGGGTCGCCGACGAAGTCCGTACGAAGCTGAAGGGCACGGGGTTCACGGGGCTGGAGGCGGTCACCGGCGCGAGTCGCGGGGACCTCGTGTCGCCCGGCGCGGGCGCGAGCCGCTCCCTCCTGGTCCTCCTCGCCGGTTCGCTCGCCGGCATCATCCTGCTGATCACCGGGTTCGTCATGGCGAGCGCGCTGGCCGTGTCGATCTCCGGGCAGCGCCGCGACCTGGCGCTGATGCGGGCCGTCGGCGCGACTCCGAAGCAGATCCGGCGACTTGCCGCCGCCCAGTCCACCGTCGTCGCGGCCATGGCCCTCGTCCCCGGTGTGGCGCTCGGCTACCTGCTGGCCGGGCAGTTCCGCGGGCTGCTGGCGGACCGCGGGGTCGTTCCCTCCGAACTCCCGCTGACCCTCAGCCCGTTGCCCGCCCTCGCGACGATCGTCCTCATGGCCCTGGTCGTACAGGTCTCGGCACGGGGCTCGGCCTGGCGCACCTCCCGCATGCCGGCCACCGAGGCCGTCGCCGAGTCGCGCAGCGAGCCGCGCGATCCGTCGCGGACCCGGACGCGCATCGGGCTCCTCGTCATCGTCGCCGCGACCACCATGTCGGCCACACCCCTCTTCTCCCGTACCGCCATCGGCGCGACGGCCACCTCCATCGCGGGCATTCTCGGCGCGATCGGCCTGGCCCTGGCCGGCCCGGCTCTCGTCCGGGGCATCGGGAACGCGGCGGCCCGGCGCACCCGCTCCGGCGTCTCCGCGCCGACCTGGCTGGCGATGGCCAACGTCCGCGCGTACGCCCTGCGCAACGCGGGAATCGTCAGCTCCTTGGCCATGGCGGTCGTGTTCGTCCTGACGTACACCCTCACCCAGACCACCGTGCTGGCCGCCACGGCGGACGAGACCCGCGTCGGCACCCTCGCCCAGCAGCGCCTCGGCGCGCCGGGCCTGGGCGGACTGCCCGACGGCACGCTCTCCGCCGTACGGGACACGACCGGCGTACGGGCGGCGGCCCCGGTGAGCACGACCACGGTGGTGTGGCCGTACAAGATGTTCGGCGACACGGAGACCGATTCCGGCTCCGCGACGATCCTCACCCCGGACGCGTCGGACGTCCTCGACCTCGATGTACGGGCGGGGAGCCTGGACCGTCTCACCGGCGCCACGATCGCCGTGAGCAGCGATGTCGCCCGCTCGCGCGCCGCGGAAGTGGGCCACCGGGTGAGCCTGGTCCTCGGGGACGGCGCGCGGGTCGACGCCGAGGTCGTCGCCGTCTACGCCCGTGCTCTCGGCTTCGGCACGGTGGTGCTTTCCCACGATCTGGCGGCCGGACACACCACGACGGGGCTCGACCAGAGCATCCTCGTGCGCACGGACGGCACGGCGACCGCCCGCCAGGCACTGACAGCCCTCGCCGCGTCCCACCCGGGTCTGGCACTGGAGGACACGAATCCCCCGTCCGGCGACGGTCTGAGGGACGCCCCGCCCGAGGTGTGGATCAACCTGGCCGTCATCGTGGTCCTGCTCGTCTACCTCCTGCTGAGCATCGCCAACAAACTCGTCGCCGCCACCGCCCAGCGCCGTGTCGAACTGGGGGCGCTCCGCCTCATCGGCACCACACCCCGTCAGATCCGCGCGATGATGCGGCGCGAGGCAGCGGTGACCGCCGCCACCGCGCTCACCACGGCCCTGCTGCTGTCCGCCGTGCCCCTCGCCCTCCTGGGCCAGGGCTTCCTCGGCCGCCCCTGGCCCGCGGGCCCCGCCTGGCTGCTGCCCGCCCTCGGGCTCACCGTCACCGTCACGGCATTCCTCACCATCGAACTCCCCACCCGCCAGGCGCTGCGCACACCACCCGCCGACGCCATCCGCGCCCAGTGACCCGGCTCGCGTCCACGACGAGGCGGGACCGCTCGTCCGGCGATACGTCCGGCCCTGTCGGGGGTGCCGTCGGGGGTGCCCCAGCGGCCTGACGCCACCGCGCTCAGGCGAGTACGGCGGGTCCACCCCCGGCGACGACCCACCAGGACGCCGCCCTCGGCCCGGCGGCGACCACGGCTCCGATCGACGGCGGTACAGCCTGCTGTACCGCCACTCGGGGCGCGCACGGCAATGATCCGCGGACGCGTGACTGGTGTGCTGAACACGTCACGTCAGCCGGCTTCCGACACGGCTCCGACAGCTTCCGACCGCTTCCGAAGGGACACCACGGTGAGCAGCATCCAAGACCCCGTCAGTATCGAAACCCGACCGGCCGACACGGGCCGCGAGGACGGCACCGGCCTACGGGGCAGCCTCCGCCGCCGCCCCCTGACCTGGTTCTTCTCACTGGCCTACCTGCTGAGTTGGACCGCATGGACGCCGTACGTCCTGTCCGAGAACGGCCTGGGCGTCTGGCACTTCACCTTTCCCGGAGGCGGCCCCGGCAGCCAGCTCTTCGGCGTCCTGCCCGGCGCCTACCTCGGCCCGATCCTGTCAGCACTCCTGGTGACCGGCGCGACCGAAGGACGCCGTGGACTACGGGCCTGGCGCGGCCGGATGACCAAGTTCAAGGTCGGCTGGCGCTGGTACGCCGTGGTCCTGCTCTCGGTGCCCGCCGTGCTGACCCTCACCTCGGTCGCGTTGTCCGGCCGCGGTCCCGTGATGCCGCCCGTCGTCATGCTGGCCGCGTTCCTGCCCGGCCTGCTCGTGCAGATGGTCACCACCGGCCTCGCCGAGGAGCCCGGCTGGCGCGAGTTCGCCATGCCCCGCCTGCAGCGCCGCTACGGCCCGCTGTTCGGCACCCTCGTCGTCGGTCCGCTGTGGGGCGCCTGGCACCTCCCGCTGTTCCTGACCCAGTGGGGCAACTGGCCGCACGTGTCCTGGACCACGCCGCTGGAGTTCGTCGCCACCGCGATCGCCTTCAGCTTCGTCATGACATGGGTGTTCAACCGCACCGGCGAGAGCCTGCCGATGGCCATGCTGCTGCACTGCGGCGTCAACAACTACATGTCCCTCGCCTGGTCCGCCATGTTCCCCACACTGTCCCGCGAAGACGCCACACACGCCTTCCTGCTCAGCGCCACCACCGCGGCCCTCGTCCTGCTGGTCACCACCCGCGGCCGACTGGGCTGCCCACCGGCACACGACGCCTCCGCACTGCCAGGCCGGACGCCTTGACCGCGGCGGTCGTCCACGTCACGCGCGGGACCGGACTCGCTCACCTTGCGGACTCCACCGTGTACCAGCCGCCGGCCCGTGCGGCGATGGGCAGCAGGGCGACGGCCTCGGCAGCGACGCCCACGGCGCCGGCGTCCACCACGAACCGCGGTACCTGGTCCAGGCGGGACTGTCGCCGACCGCCACGCTGCGGGCCGCGACCCCGACACGTCGCCGAGGGACTGCGCGCCGATACTTCCGTCGGTCGAGGACATTCTTCCGCAACAGGCTGAAGACGACTCCATGGCCGGGTTGTCGCCTGCGGCCCCGACCCTCCCTATCGAGCCGGTGACCTGGTGCCAGCCGAGCGCCCGGAGGAATTTCGGGACCGAAACCGCGACCCGCGATCGCTGTGCAAAACACAACCGGCGACGTTCTCACGTCGGGCAACAGCACTGTTCAGGGCTGCGACGGCCAGACGGGACTTCATCCGCGAGTCCATGGAATAGCCCACGATCCACTTGCTGAAGATGTCCTTGACCGCGCAGAGATACAACTTCCCTTCCCCGGTGGCGTGTTCGGTGATGTCGGTGAGCCACAGCCGGTTCGGTCCGTCGGCGGTGAAGTCCCGGCGGACCAGGCCGTCGTGCACCGACGGGCCGGCCTTCTTGCCCATGCCGCGCTTCTTGCCGGACACGCTCCACCAGCGGTTGTCCCGGCAGATCCGCCAGGTGGTCCGGTCTGCCATGCCCGCTCCCATGGTGGGCGGGACCGGGCTGCCGCCGGACTACCAGCGGCGCGTAACCCGGGCGCCCCAGAAACCGGCGACGCGTCGGGCTTCAGCCCCGCTCGAAGGTCGGCGACTTGTTGTGCCAGAGGTCGTCGCCGCTGAACGGGTTACCCGCCAGACGCCCGTGGAAGGTGCGCACCAGGAATTCGACGATTCCGAAGTCGTACCGGACCCAGCTCGGGCCCGACCGCGGTAGGTGCCGGCGGATCACGACCGGCCATGTGTCCGGATCGCCGACCGGGCTCCAGAAGGCGAAGTCGTCGATCTGGTTGAAGCCCCACATGAGCAGGCCGCCAGGCTCCAGATACGCGGGATCGAGGCCCTCGTTCTCCTCGGCGAACTCGGATAGTTCAGCGGATATCGAAAAGACACCGGAGCGCGTCCCGATCTCAGAGGCCGCGAGCGGGGGGGGAAGATGCTGAGATACCGCGAGATCTCTACCGGCCCGTACGTCTCGGCCAGCCACATGTAGTCAGCGGGAAGTGCGCTGCCGTACCCTCTCACGATCTCCTCCGGGCTAGGGAGAGGCCATTTCTCGGCCGGCGGCTCGAGAAGCCGCAGCAACTCTGCCTTCGACGACACGGACGCACTCCTCCACCAGAACGCCAACTACTTGCCGACGTTAGCCCAGGCGTTCTCCACCTGAGTCTCGCGCATCGGGCGAGGCCGTTGGCGAGCGGGCTCGTACCCGTCGAAGGCCCGGCTGCCGAGTCGGCGCCACGCCCGTGACCACAGCCCGGCAACGACACGACGACTCCAGTTCGCCAATTGCAACGCTCAGTGTGCGACTTCGTGTCGCACACTGAGCGTTGCAATGGCCGGTTGAGCGTGTGGTCCGCAGGGCGGCCTCCGGTGATCTCGCCGAGTCACTGGTCCGCTGGCCGCCCGGGAGCCTTGCGAGTTGCCGGCCGTGGACGTGCGGGAAGGCGGTGACGCGTCACCGGCCGGCGGACCGTCAGAAGTCGTACGGCTTCTTGGCGTTCCAGTTCAGCACGTCGGCCTCGTTCCAGGTGAACTTCTGGTCCTGCCCCTTGCTGACGACGGAGTAGAAGGGGCCGGGGCGACCGTCCTCGCCGCGCAGCGCGAAGGCGAGTGACTGCGCCGTGTGGTTCTTGGAGCCGTAGTCGAAGAGGTTCACCGCGCTGTATACCTTGCCTCCGGGCTGGAGCGTGATGTGCTTGTCGCCGCCCGGGGCGTCCTTCTTGGAGTGCGGCAGCGCGACGTTGTTGGTGTTCCAGTCGAGTACCACGGCCGGGTAGGAGGTGACCCAGCAGGGCTTGGTGCCCTCGTTCACCGCGGTGAGCAGCAGGTGGTCGCCCTGCTGGCCGGCGAACCGGTGCACCGCGGTGACCAGCATCTCGTCTCCGCGACACTGCTGGGCGCCGGCCGTCGTGCTCTTGCTCGCGATCTCCTGCGCCCCGCCCGCGGCGGTCGCCGAGGGCGCCCCTTCCTTGGTGTCACCACTGCTGTTGGCCTGCGCCGCGCTGCCCTTGGCGTCCCCGGCGGATGCGGACCGGCTCTGGGCGGTCCCCGCGCTGGGGCCGCGGCCCGCCGCCTTCGAGCCGCCGTCGGCGCCGCCACAGGCGGTCAGGCCCAGCGCCAGCGCGGCGGTGACGGTGGCCAGAGCGGCGGTACGGGCGGTACGGCGGGCACGGTACGTGGTCATGATGAAAGCTCCCCCATGATCTGTCAGGACACGGCACCTTCCCTTGCTTTCGCAGGGCGGCCGGCCGCATCGGCTGTTTCGCTACACCCCATGAGATGACGCCGGGACAAGCATTGTTCACCCGGATCTGTCCGCATTCGGTAACAAGACAACTGGGCCCAGACACACCGGTGTTCACACCGTGCCCGTCAATGGTGCAGCGCCTTCGGCTGCTACGGCACAGAGCAGGGCCACCAGGCGCCCCGCCCATCCGCGAAACGGTTCACCAGCGGTCCACCGCGCACGTGGACCCCGCGACACCCAGCCCCAACACCCTCAGCACCACCCCGGTCGGCGCCGGTGATGTCACACCCAAGCCCGGCCACGAGTACCGGACCATCCAGCCACCCCTCCCCCGGCGTCCCCCGGGTTGAACGCGGCCTGGCCGGCTGGGCGGTGACGGCGGAGGGCCCCGTCCGGCTGGCAATGGCTGCGGCGAAATGCGGCAGCCGTCTGGTCCACGTGTCCAGCGATGCCGTTTTCTCCGGTGCCCGAGTCCACTACGACGAGTCCTGTCTCCCCGACCCCGTCACCCCGTACGGAGCAGCGAAGGCGGCGGCGGAGACCGGGATTCTCGCCGTCTATCCGGAGGCCGTTGTCGCCCGCACGTCGCTGATCATCGGCGACGGGCGTTCCGCACATGAACACGCTGTGCACGAACTCGCCGCCGGCGTCCGCAACAGCGTCCTGTTCACCGACGACATCCGCTGCCCAGTGCACGTCGCCGACCTGGCCACCGCCCTTCTGGAGCTGGCAGCGTCCAACGCGTCCGGTATTCACCATCTCGCAGGGCCCGACGCTCTGAGCCGTCACGAGCTCGGCATCCTCATCGCCAGGCGTGACGGTCTCGACGCCTCACGGCTGCCCAAGGGCCTGCGGGCCCACAGCGCACTGCCCGGCGCCCTCGACGTACGCCTCGACAGCCAAGCGACCCAGCGGGAACTGAGCACCACACTGCGTGGCGCTCGGCAGTTCTGCACGGCCACAGGCGTGACCGCCCGGCCCGCCGACTCATGAGCGAGCCAATCAGAGGAGGAACGGGCCGCAATCGTGGCTGCAGCCCTGCTCCCTGGTGTCCGTCCTCACCTTTCCACCTTTGTAGCCCTGTTGGCAGCCGATCGAGGGGTGGCCGGTCCACCGCTTCCGGAGGATTCGCCCTCGGCACCTTCGCCCTGACCCTCTCGATGTCCGGCTCGACGCTGGCCGCCACCGGCGACTTCCCACTACAAGTTCCGCGACCTCAATGACCGCGAGGTGACCGTCACCCTGCCCGACCCGCGCAGCGGCGAGTGCATCGACCTCTATGCCGTCGACTCCTGCAAGTACGATCCCGGCTACGCCCCGCACAACGAGACCGATGCCTGGGCGACCGTCTACACGGACACCAACTGCGACGGCGATCAGTGGAGGCTCAAGCCCCACGACCAGCAGGCATCCGACCGCCTCCTAGTTCGCTCGGTCCGCTTCGACCGGCACGCTGAGGGCTAGAAGGCGCCGGACTGGACGCGCGATAACCCTCGATGATCACCAGCGGGACCTCCCGCGGCCAGCCTCAAGCGCCACGCCGTCGCCCACACCACCCGCCAGTGAGAAACGGCCCCAACAGGAAACGGTCCGGGACTCGCCTCCCGCCAGTCGCTGCAAGGTGTCTGGGAGAAGGTCCGGCGACGGAGTCGGAAGGGATCCGGTCTGTCGGCGCACCGTCGTACATCTGGCATGCCAGCGTCTTGATGCGACGCACGGGTCCCTCGACGGTGCCTGAGTTCCAGGGGATACCGGGCCCGCTGACCACGACGGCCACGTGCCGGACGCGAGATCCCCCGGCGACGGTCAGCCCGACAGTGCCCCAGGCGGAAGCGCCAGGCCGGCGGGGGCGCTGAGCCATCCACGCTCGGCCGCAGGAGCAGCGGCATCCTGCGAGGGCGGCATCACCCGCTGGAGGTCCCTGGCGATCCGCTCGGCTTCGCCGCGCACCTGCGCCGGCACATCACCGCGCTCCGCAACGAGTTGTCGGTAGATCGGGGCTTCCTGGAACACGGGCGACGCATCCTTCCTGTCGGCACCTCACGCAGGACACGGAGGCAGCCGCCGAGTGTACGGGGCTGCGCAGCACGACTCCACTTCGGCGATCGGGCTCTGGCCTCACACGTGCACAAGGTGGGGGGCTGGGCCTCGCCTGCGGCACGACACAGGTTGAGGGCTTTCGCCTCATCGACACCTCGTGCTGGTGGGAGCGGGAAGTCACAAGAACCCATGCCTGTATCCGGTGGAACACCGGCTGTCATCATCGGACCATGGCAGACGATGAGCCCGCATTCGCCGGACGATCTCGCCCCGATGGCGGCGCACTGGTCCTGTTCGTCCGGCCCGGGGACGTATGACCGCATGTCCGGGGGCCCTGTTGTTTTCTCGCTCATGGCCAGAGAGGGGTGGATCAGCGCTCTGCTGCTACGCCATGGCAGCGAGGGAGGCTGCCCGCAGGGGTGACCGCGGCCGTCGCGGTCAGTCTGCCGTCCATGATGCTCATGGAAGGGCACATCACCCGGATCGTCAACTGGCTGCGCCGGCACAAGCGTCCACTTCCCGCGATGCGTCTGTCCGCTTCCGGCTTGGACTACAGCCCCGCATACACCGGCGACTTCCCCCTGCACGTCGACTGGTTGCTGATGACGGAGAACCAATACGGGCGAGAAACCGACAACACCGGCCTCTTCTGGTGCCTTGCTCTCCGATCATCAACGGTATCGATCCCCTTCTGCCCATCGTCGAGCGCGAATGGCCCCTCGATGCGCGTCAGGCCAGGACCGAACTTCGCGCGCTGGTCCGCAGGGCGGAGATGGACAAGGACTCACCGGACCAGATGGCCGTCGCCGTCCATCTGGTCCACCACGGCACGCCGATCGTCTTCAATCCGTACTACGTGTCAGGGGCGCCGTTCTGGATCGTCGACGCGCACCTGCGCCGGCACACCGACGGCCGGTGCACGCTCCAACCGCCTGCCGAACGGTTGCCGCCGACCACACGGTTCCGTACCTCGATCTGAGCGCTGCCGATCGGAGGCACCGGCGGGCGCCCGGTCCATCGATCCCGCGTTTCCGCGGAGGCCGCGCCGTCGATGACAGGATGTCCGCCGGGGAACCGATCGGCGAGGTCTCGGGGGCTGCGCAAGTGGCAGGAATGGCGCTCGATGCGCTGGACGATGTGCCGTGGGAGCGGCTGGAGTCGGCGCTCGCGCACCGGCCCGCCGAGGAGATGCGGCAAGCGCTGCGTCGCCTGGCGCTCAGGGGCGAGGCGGCGACCGAGGAAGACTGCTACCCCCTTTTCGACTGCTTCGCGGTGGGCACCGGGCGTGTGGCCTCCGTCTCGGCCGCCGCGCTGCCGTTCGTCGTTGCGCTCGCCGGCGATCCGGGCATGGGCGCCCGCGCCACGCTCGTCCAGCTCCTGGCGAGCCTGTCCGAGGTGGCGGCCGAAGCCGAGCCGGACCTGGTGGATTCGGGATGGCACGAGGCATGGCGGCTGCAGCGCTCCCGGATCCGGGCGTTGCTCGCGGACCCGCTGCCCGAGGTGCGCCGGGAGGCCCTGCCCCTTGCGGAGGGGGTCGGCGTGCTGCTGGAGCGGTGGCAGGTCGAGAAGGACCCGGGCGTGCGGCTTCCTGTGCTGCTCGCGCTGGGGACCGCGGCCGGTTCCGACGGGGCCGGGCCGGTGGAGCGGGTGCGGGCGGTCGTGGCCGAGGTGTTGCGCACGGGCGGACCCGTCATGCGGGTCGCGGCCGTGCACGCCTGGGCGGCGTTCGATCCCCAGGCACCGGTCCGTGAGCTGGACCTGCTGGTGGAGGTCCTGTCCGACCCGGCCGTACGTCCCCGGTTCGAGGCGATCTGGTACGAACCGGACGTCGTCGAGGATACCTTCACCCGTGAGGACATCGTCGCCTCGACGGCCCGTCTGTTGGAGAAGGCACCGCGGTCGGCACTGGCCTTCGTCGTCCGGCTCATCAGGGCGGCGCGCCGCACCGGGGACACCCTGCTGTGCCGCGCCGCGCTGGACGAGGGGTGGCGGCTGCTGGTCGTGAGGCCGTCCGCGGCGTCCGAGCTGCTGCCGCTCGCGGGCGCGCTGCTCGCCGATCCGGACGACGGCGTACGGTACCGGGCGGCCCACCTGCTGGCGGTGCTGGGTCCGCAGGCGACCGTGTACGCGGATGAGCTGGCCGCGCTCCTCGACGACCCCGGCGAGGCCGAGTTCCTCGAGGGGACCGTCGGCGACCACGCCCGCTGGGCGCTCGCCCGCATCGGCGACGAGCGCGCCCTGCCGGGGCTGGTCGAGCGGCTGTACGCGCCGTACCAAGGGCAGTACATGCGCTCCTACGTCTCGGGCGACCCGCGGCCGCAGAGGTCGAGGACGTCCTCACCCCGCTGCGGGCCCACGCCGAGAACCTGCTGCCCGCGATACGCAAGCTGCTCCGGGACGACGGCCACGGCGGCCCCCTGACCTGCCGCCTCCTGCAAGTTCTCACAGCTTGGGGGCCGGCCGCCGCGCCCGCGCTGCCCGAAGTGGTGGCCCTGCTCGACGACACCCGGCACTCGTTGGACGCGGTCGATGCACTGGTGGCGATGGGACCGGCCGCGCGATCGGCCGAGGCAGCCGTGCGCAGCTGCACCGTCCTCGACCACCCCGGCAACCATCAGAAGGTGGCGTGGGCGGCCTGGCGCCTCGGCGGTGACCTCGGCACGGCGATGCGGCTCATCGGTGAGGCGATACGGCCGGAGGAGGCACGGTTCCACGGCCCCGTCGGCCTCCTCGGCGAATTCGGACCGGCGGCCGCGCCGTACACCGACCAGGTACGGCAGGTCATGGAGCAGGCTGACGGCTGGCTACGGCTGCGCGCGGCGATCGCCCTCTGGTCGATCACCGGCGAGCCGGAACCGAGCGGATCCGTCATGGAGGAACACCTCCCTCCCGTCGCCGACGGCGGCGACGCCTACGGCTTCTTCATCGACGCGCTACGCGCCCTCGCCGCGATCTCTCCCACCGCACGAGCGACTCTCTGCACGGTGCAGGCCTCCGACCGCCGGCTGTCGACCTACCGGGACTACCGGGCCTTCCTGCAGGACGAGGAGATCCGGTCCACCATCGACGACGTCCTCGCGCTGCCATGACCATCGGCCGGCCGGCGGTGTGCGGAAGTTGTAGCCAGAAACATCCCGGGGTGGTCATGTCTACGCTGGCGGCGTGACGTTGGTGTGGGTGACGGGCAATTCGGGGACCGGCAAGTCCACGGTCTGTGGGGTGTTGCGAGCGCGTGGTCACGTTGCGCTCGACGCCGACGAAGACGGCTTCAGTCGCTGGGTCGACCGAGCCACGGGCGAGGTGGTGGTGAATCCTCCGTATCCGGTTCCTGAGGGGTGGCTCGACCGGTACGGATGGGCGATCGTCCGTGAGCGCGTGGAGACCCTCGTCGGGGAGTCTCGTTCCCGGATCGCGTTCTTGTGCGGGTCGGCGGAGAACGAGGAAGACGTCCTCGATCTTTTCGACCTCGTCGTGTGCCTGGTGATCGACGAGGCCACCCTCCGCCACCGGCTCGCGACCCGCACTACGAACGCATTCGGTCGACACCCCGAAGAGTTCTCGGCGGCCCTGAAGTGGAATCCCCGGATGCGAGGGATCTACGCAAGCCGGGGCGCGACGATCATCGACGCGTCCGAGCCGGTGACCGAGGTGGTGGACCGCGTGATCGACGCGGTGCAGGGGCTGACAGGGGCCGCGAGATGACGCTCCGTGACCGTAGGGGCGCCGGCCGGTGCACCGGGAGCGGTCACCGACTCGGCTGCCGGCCTGAGAGCGAGGTCAGTCGGCGGGGCGCAGCCGGATGACGTTCCACGAGACCGGCTGGAGGAGGACGACAAGGCGGCCGTCAGTGACCGCGGTGGAGGCGACGGCGCGCGAGTGGACCCGGTCGGGGTGCTGCTCGGTGTTCGTAACGCGGATGTCCGGGTCGCTGAGGGCCCGATGCTCCACCGGGACGTGGCCGGGGA
The DNA here is from genome assembly GCF_055588305.1 of Streptomyces sp. NPDC042002. Lineage (NCBI taxonomy): Bacteria > Bacillati > Actinomycetota > Actinomycetes > Kitasatosporales > Streptomycetaceae > Streptomyces > Streptomyces sp. NPDC042002. The sequence goes on from NZ_JBVJCT010000034.1 coordinate 80,488, forward strand.
AGGCCCGTAGGCCGAGGGCGAGTTCGACCGTCTCGGACCGGTGGCGGTTGACGGCGAGAACGGTCAGTTCGTCGGGGTCCTCGGCCCCGGTCAGGTGGGTGGCGACGGCGTCAACGACGGGGACCTCGCCGAACCTCTCGGTGTCGTACAGCGGTGTCACCGGCTCCACTCACAGGACGTTCCGCGGGCGTGGCGGGCGGTCTGGGCGAAGGGGTGGAAGGTGGTCTGGCGCCAGCTCGGGCCGCCGGTTCGCTGCGGATGGGGGCGATGACGTTGACGACCTGCGCGAGGCAGGCGGCCGTGACGCGGCCACTGTTGCGCAGCAGGCTGATCAGCAGCCCGCCGACGACCACGGCGTCGACGACGTCGTACTCGTCCTCGATCAGGCGCGGCGCGACCGGCCTGAACGTCGAGCCCGGCGACCTGCCGACCGCGGACGGCCGCACCTATCCGGTCGAACTGATCCGCGCCATCACGTTGACCTGTCTATTCGCAGGTCGACGCGCGACGAGATCGCCCGGCTCCGGTTGGGCTGCATCCGTTGGCAGCACGACGGGCTGCCCATCCCCGGCGACTCCGCGAAGTCCTCGCCCGCGACGCTGTCTGCCTGCTGGACGTGCCCACCCACAAGACCGGCACCGCGCTCACCAAGCCCGTCGACCCCCTGCTCGGCCAGGCCATCGAGGCATGGCAGGCCGCGAGGTCCGCCCAGCCACCCATGCTTGACCGCAAGACCAACGAGTACACCGACTTCTTCTTCGCCCACCGGGCCAGCCGGGTCGCCAAGCACTACATCAACACGGCGATCATCCCGATGCTCTGCCGCAAGGCCGGTGTCCCCACCGCGGATGTCCGCGGCAACATCACCAGCCACCGGGGCCCGCCATCCGCATACCTCACACACCACTGGATACGGCCAACAACCCGCCCTCACCAGGAACTTTGCGAAAGATCACCCTGACGAGCCGAAGTCAGTAACCACGTATCTTCCACTGTCCGCCGGACGTCCAAGCGGTCCGGGGCTGATCCCATGACGGCCTCGAACGATGCCCCGAACGTGATCGCCCGTACGGGGATTCCCGGGACATGAACACGGCCTTCGTCTGATTCTGTGCTCCGCCCAAAGAGGCACATGCCCAGTACGAAGGCCGCAGGGGAATGAGTCTGCTGCAACATGACGTCCGGCGGGAGGCGTTCGCGGTCGCGTCACACTTCCGGGACGACTTCTTCGCCTGCCTGACCGCGCATGGGGACACGCTGTTCGAGCTGACCGACGCGTTGCTGTGCGCGGACGGCCCGGTGACCACGCCGGTGGACCTGACGCTGACGGCCGAGCACAGGCGCGGGCACGGCGCCATGTACGACGCGCTGAAGGTCCGCGGCATCGCCGAGACCGGTGCGCAGGCCGACCGAAGGTCGCGGCCCCCGGGCCTCCGCTGAACCGGGCCTCGTTTCCCTGCTTGCCATGGGCGATCACGCCGCCGTACATTCCCTGCACCCGGCTTGTCCAGCCGCTTCGTCTATCCCCTTTGAGCACATGAGGAGCGCCCGTATGACGGGTGTACTGGCGGTCGCAGGCGGCACCGCATCCGGCAAGTCCACCCTTGCCGAAGCCCTGTCGCTACAGTGTCCCGAGAGCGTGGCGCTGGTCCATCTGGACGACTACTACGTGTCCGCGCACGACCCCCTGAGGGGTGTGTGGACGGTCAGTGCCGACGGGCACGCGGTCCTCGACTGGAACCATCCGGGGTCGATCGACGAGACAGCGGTGACACACGCCATCGACGCGGCGCTGCTGCGCCCCGGCGTGCTGCTGGTGGTGGTCGAGGGCCTGTTCGCGCTGTCACTGCCGTCCGTGGTCCGGCGGGCGGCGTGGCGGGTGTACGTCGACACCCCCGACGACATACGCCTGGCCCGCAAGATCCTCCGGAAGATCGAGATGCAGCGGCAGGACCCCCGACTGTCCCTGCGCAACTATCTGCAGACCGGCAGGGACCGCCACGCAGCCCACGTCGGGCCCTCCCGGGCAGCGGCCGATCTGGTCGTGGACGGGACCGCGAGCGAGGCGGAGATGCTGGCGGCCGTCATGCCGCTGATCGGGCCGACCCTCGCACCGCCGCCCGCGGCACCCTCACGGGCACGGGGGGCGTGCGGTGCGACCCGTACCCCCGGGGTCCCGGCGTTCGCGCTGTGACGCGCCCCGGGGCACCGGCCCCGGCGGGCTCTCAGGCGAATCACGACCGATCCAGTTCACCTGCAGCCAGGCGAACTGCAGGGGGCGACATAGCCCCCGGCAGAGGGCGAGCCGGTACCGGACACGCCCCGGTCACAGGACTACCGATGGGGGACCTGCTCGCTCAGGTCCACGCCGCCGCATCCGAACCGCCCGACAGCCCGGACATCGCACCGCATGTCAGCCGGGCCTCGCTGCGAACCGACCTCGCGGACACTCAGGGCCGTGTCGTTCGCCAGGCCGCCCGGCTTCACCAGCTGGAGAAGAAGCTCAGCGAACTGCTCGGCGAACAGGCCTGGCGGCAGTCCGGCCTGGGCGCCCCGGACGACATCGAGAAGCTCAAGCGCCGGATCACTGCACTTGAGCAACAAGCCGTGGACCTCACCCGCCAGCTCGAAGAACGCCAGCAAGAACTCGACGCGGCTCGAGCCGCCAACCGCGAGCTGATCACCCGCCTGAACACTGCTCCACGCCCACGCGAGGCCCTTAGAGGTTGTCCCCACCTGTCGTGCTTGTAACAGGAGTGAGGCGAGGGTGGCGGCTGCCCCTGCCCTCAAGTCACCCCGAGCGGTCAGGCCGCCCCTCTCGGCAGCATGTCAGTGGGCGCTTCCACGCTCTCGTACATGAGCGGCCGGCCCGAGCGCGGCTTCCACACCCGCGGCCTCGTCCTCCACGCCAGCCGCTTCCCACTCCTGCATGCCGGCTCCGTTCCTCGGCGACCGCTGCCCTGACCGGCACCGCAGCCTAACCGGCGACCATGTGGCGGCCGCCGCCCGAGGCCAGGCTGCCCAACCTCCGACCCGACCGAAGCGGGTCCGGCCCATCACGGCGTCACGATGGGGAACGCCGGATCGGCCTTGCTGGTGTACGACATCAGTCTGTCCAGCAATCGAGGGTCGCCGGTCGCCTCCACCCCGTCCAGTCCACCACCGGCCAGGAGGCCGAGGAGGTGGGGCTTGGTGAGGGTCAGGGTGAGGCCGGCCGCCGTGGACGGGGGTCGATCCGCCGGATGGGCACGGTGGCTGAGTGCGCCGTTGTGCAGGGTGAGGCGTCGGCGGCTGCCCTCGTCCGTCAGGACCAGGTCGATGGTGATGTCGTCGTGCCAGGCGCGCGGGCCGTCGATCCGGATGGCGAGCGTATCGATGATCATTTCGGTGGTGAGGGCCATCGCCATCTCGGGATTGCCCATGTCCACCGAGGTGGGTGTCGTGCCGTGGCGCAACTCCCGTGCCGAACAAAGGTAGAAGTTGCGCCAGGTCGCGTTCTCGGCGCCGTGCCCGAGCCGCTCGTAGACGCCGGCGAGTTCCTCCTTCGCGTCGGTGTCGCCCGCCTCGGCGAACACGACGTGGTTGAGCAGCGTGGCGGCGAACCGGAGGTCGCCGCGGTCCCGGTACCCGCGGGCCTTCTCGACCGTCTCGCGCGCACCGCCCAGCGCCTCGACGTACCGCTTCGCGAGTTCGACGGGCGGGTGCTCCCACAGGTGGGCCGCGTTGCCGTCGAACCAGCCGAGGTACCGCTGGTAGACCGCCTTGACGTTGTGGGAGAGCGAACCGTAGTAGCCGCGAGCGTGCCAGGCCTTCTCCAGGGCGGGTGGCAGCCGCAGTTCCTCGGCGATCTCCGGCCCGGTGAGACCGTCGTTGAGCAGCCTCAGAGTCTGGTCGTGCATGTACGCGTACAGGTCGCGCTGCTCGGTCAGCAGCCGGACGACGTCGTCGCGGCCCCAGGTCGGCCAGTGGTGGGAGGCGAAGGCGACGTCGTAACCGTCGCCGAAGAAGTCGATCGCCTCGTCGAGGTAGCGGGCCCAGATGCGTGCGTCGCGGACGACGGCTCCGCGCAGGGTCAGGATGTTGTGCATGTTGTGCGACACGTTCTCGGCCAGACACAGTGCGCGCTTCTCCGGGAACACGAAGTTCATCTCGGATGGGGCCTCGGTGCCGGGAGTGAGCTGGAAGACGATGCGTACTCCGTCGACCGTCTCCTCCTGCCCGGTGCGGGTGACGTCCACGGTGGGCGGAACCAGGCTGATCGTGCCCATGGAGCAGCCGGGGCCCAGGCCGGTGCTCAGCTGGCCGTCGGGAGCCTTTGGCAGCGCGGTGCCGTACATGAAGTCCGCGCGGCGGACCATGGCGTTGCCCGCATAGACGTTCTCGCTGACCGCGTGCTCCAGAAAACCTTCCGGGGCGATGATGGGCACGCCCTCCTCCGTCCCGTGGGGCAGCACTCCGCGCGAGCCGCCGAAGTGGTCGCCGTGCGAGTGCGTGTAGATCAGCCCGGTGACGGGGCGGTCGCCGCGGTGCTCCCGGTACAGCGCAAGGCCCGCCGCGGCGGTCTCGGTGGAGATGAGAGGGTCGATGACCACGACTCCGCGCCCGCCCTCGACGAGGGTCATGTTGGAGAGGTCCAGGCCGCGCACCTGGTAGATGCCTTCGGTCACTTCGTACAGCCCCTGCTTGGCGCACAGCCGGCTCTGTCGCCACAGGCTGGGGTGGGCGGTGTCGGGGCAGTCGCGCTCGAGGAAACCGTAGGCGTCGCTGTCCCAGACGACGTGGCCGTCGGCGCCCGTCACGACGCCCGGGGTCAGTGCGGCGACGAAGCCTCGATCGGCATTGTCGAAGTCGGCGGTGTCGTCGAAGGACGGCAGGATCTGGTCCACTGTGTCGGGCTCCGATCAGGCGAGGCGGGTTCGGCCGGAGGCGAGCCGGTCCGCAGGGGCACCCGACCATTGTGTAATTCACCCGGCTATGTCGCATTTTCCTGTGCGGCGGTGATCGGCTGTGAGGTTGCCGGGTCTTGGGTGGGCACGGCTGTATGAGGTCCTCCTCGCCAAGCTCCGCAACGCGAACGCCTTGGACTTCTCCCGAGCTGCCGTCGACGGCTCCCACATCCGCGCGCCAAAGGGGGCCCCAAGACCGGACGAAGCCCCGTCGACCGGGGCAGGACGGGCAGCAAACACCACCTAATCACCGACGCCACCGGCATCCCGCTCGCCGCCACCCTGACCGGGGGCAACCGCAACGACGTCGCTCAGCTCATCCCGCTCCTCCAAGCCGTGCCGCCCGTGCGCGGCAAGCGCGGTCGGCCCAGGCGCCGCCCGGACGTGGTGCTGGCCGACCGCGGATACGACCACGACAAGTACCGCCGGCTGGTTTGGGACCTCGGTGTGAAACCGCTGATAGCCCGGCGCGGCACCGAGCACGGTTCCGGACTCGGCACCCAACACCGGGTCGTGGAGCGCGCGTTCGCCCACCTGCACTGGTTCCGCCGCCTGCGGATCCGCTGGGAGATCCGCGACGACATTCATGAAGCCTTCCTCACCCTCGCATGCGCGCTCATCTGCTGGAGGCGCTTGAAGTCATCGCAATAGGAGTTCTTGGAACTTCAGCAAAGTGACGGGCTGGTCACCCGGCTGACCCGAGCGAGGCCAAGAATCAGGCTCCGGCGATGGTCCGGCCCGGCATCGGCTCCGCGAGCGCGGCCCGCCAGGCTGGTGCGCCGAAGGGGTCGGCGAAGTACTGCGTCTCGTGCACCACGTACTGGTCAGCGAATTCCATGATGCTCACCGAGTACGAAGGCACACCGTCGTAGGTGATGATGCATTCGCTCACCCACAGATTCGCATGGCCGGTGATCCGCTGGACGGTGAAGTGCCGGTCGGCCGGGTGCCCGCCGCGTTGCGCCGAGATCGCCGCTCGGCCCCGGAACCGCTCACCTGACTGCGGGTAGTCCAGGATCGCGTCCGTGGCGTAGATGGCGTGCTCGGCTTCGGTTTTCCCGCGTTCCGAGGCCCGCCAATGCTCCTCGATCGCGGCCCTGGTCCGGGAGTCAGCATCCATGGCACCGCCCTTCCGTAGCGGTGACAGCCTAGGCACTCCGGGCCACAGCCGGCCCGGGGCCAGGCGGACCTGGGCTGTCAAGTCCTCCCTTTGGCCGGATCGGAGGGCGGCAGCCGTCCACCGTGGCAACGGCGTCGAGTGACCGCCGCCCGGCTCACCCCATCTTCGATCCATTCTGTTAGGAGTTCTTAGGGCGTGCAGAGAATTAACTTGCGGGTTTTGAGACTTGACCTCGCAGGTCAGCGTGCCACTCGCCTACATGTTGTTCTTCTGCACGCCCT